>NZ_JBHXKA010000098.1:0-31447 GCF_042722885.1 Streptomyces sp. NPDC058401 | reverse complement strand
CCGCCCCAGACCCCGGTCCTCAAACGCCGGACGGCTGGATTGCTGCGCCCGGAGCCCCAGGGCTCCAGACGGCTGGATTTGCTGCGCCCGGAGCCTCGGAGCTCCAGACGGCTGGATTTGCTGCGCCCGGAGCCCTGGGGCTCCGCCACAGACCCCGTGCCTCAAACGCCGGCGAGGCTGGATATGGCCGCCCCCAGCTCGCACGTGCGCGCAGCTCACACAGCGCGCAGTACGCGCTGCGTGATGCGCCGGCATTGCCCGAGGGCGATCGCATCCCCGCCTGCCAAAACCCAGCCCCTCCGGCGTTTGAGGAGCGGGGGTCCGGGGGCCGGCCCCCGGCGACGGTGCCGCACCCGGCAAGGGTCCGGGCGAAGCCCGGGGAACGGGCGAAGGGCGGGTAGGGGACCCAGCCCCGCAGGGCCAACCCAGCCGCACCCGCCCACCGAACCCCGACCCGGGAGCGCCGTGGCGACAGCCCCGACCGGGCCACCGACGGACGGAGTCCGGCGCAGCGACGCGAAGCCCGCGCAGCGGTGCGAGCGACGCGTCAGGAGGGGAGGGCGGCGCGTCAAGAAGGCCGGCTGCGCGTCAGGAAGACGCCGCGGGCCGGCTCTCCACGCGCTTCTTCAGGCCTGCCAGGGCGCGGTCGATGATGACCTTTTCCGCCTTGCGCTTGATCATGCCGAGCATCGGGATCTTGACGTCCACCGTGAGGGAGTAGGTGACCTCGGTGCGCGCACCGCCCGCGACCGCCGCCAGCTGGTAGGACCCGTCGAGCTGTCGCAGCATCTGGGACTTGTCGAGGGTCCAGCTGACCGTGTTCGGCGCCGGCCAGGTGTAGGCCAGCGTGTGGTCGTCCTTGATCGCGCCCGCGTCCAGCAGCAGCCGGACGCGGGAGGCCCGGCCGGCGTCGTCCGTGGCCAGTACCTCGGCCTCCTTCACCTCGCCGGTCCATTCCGGGTAGCGCGCGAAGTCGGCGATCACGGCCATGACGTCGGCCGGGGCCGCCTCGATCGTGATGCTCGAGCTGGTGTGTTCCGCCATCGCGGTCGCTCCTCCGGGTGGAGTTCGAGGAAGTGTGCGGACGGCCTGGGCCGCCGCGTGAAGGCTATCGCGGGTCATGACCTCACCACTCCAGGGCCCAGGGCCTTCCGGTGGCGGCGAAGTGCCCGACGTTCACGCACTCGGTGGCGCCGATGCGCATGCGCCGGGCGAGCGGCTGGTGGACGTGTCCGAAGAGGGCGTACCGGGGCCGCACGCGGCGGATCGCGGCGAGCAGCGCCCCGCTCCCCCGTTCGAAGCGCCGGGCCACCGTGTCGTAGCAGAGCTCGGGCACCTCGGGCGGGATGTGGGAGCAGAGGACGTCGACCTCGCCGAGGGCCTCCACCTTGGCGGCGTACTCCTCCTCGGGGACCTCGTAGGGCGTGCGCATCGGGGAGGGCAGGCCGCCGCCGACGAAGCCGAAGACCCGGCCGCCGATCTCGGCCCGCTGTCCGTCGAGCACGGTCAGGCCGGGGCCGGCGTACTCGGGCCAGAGCCCGGGGATGTCGACGTTGCCGTACGTGGCGTACGTGGGCCGGGGGAAGGCGGCGAACATCTCGGCGTACTGGCGCCGGACCGCGCCCTCGACGAGGCGTTCGCGGTCCAGCCCGGCCCACAGGCCGCGGGCGAACTCCCGGGCCTCCTCGAATCGGCGGGCGGTGCGCAGCTCGACGATGTGGTCGGCGTTCTCGACGCCGAAGAGGTCGGGGAAGATGCCGCGCGAGTGGTCGGCGTAGTCGAGGAAGAGGACGAGGTCGCCCAGGCAGATCAGTGCGTCGGCGCCTTCCCCGGCCCGTGCCAGGGCTTCGGTGTTGCCGTGGACGTCGCTGACGACGTGGATCCGTGTCCGGTTCTTTGTGCCACCCATAGAGCCACCCATGCGGCCACCCTAGGCGCGCCGGGGCGCTGCGGGGAGGGAATCGGGCGAGGCGGCCGGACCTGCGGTTACTTCCGAGTCGCAAAGGGGGTCGACTAATGTCGGCAGGACACGGCCGCGACATGTGACGCAGGGAACATCTGGCCGGTTCCCTCTATCCGGAACCCCCTACCGGTGGGTAACGTCGCGTCGGTCCACATGGTGGCGATGGCGCCCAGAGGAGCAGCAGTCTTGCGCGAGTTCAGCCTTCCGGCCCTGTACGAGGTCCCGTCGGACGGGAACCTGACGGATCTCATCCGCCGCAACGCCGCGCAGCATCCCGACACCGCCGTCATGGCCCGCAAGGTCGGCGGCGCGTGGCAGGACGTCACGGCGACCGAGTTCCTCGCCGAGGTCCGCGCCGCGGCGAAGGGCCTGATCGCGGCCGGCATCGAGCCCGGCGACCGGGTCGCCCTGATCTCCCGCACCCGCTACGAGTGGGTGCTGCTCGACTTCGCGATCTGGAGCGCGGGCGCCGTCACGGTCCCCGTGTACGAGACCAGCTCCCCCGAGCAGATCCAGTGGATCCTCGGCGACTCCGGCGCCGTCGCCGTCGTCGTGGAGTCCCCCGGGCACGCGGCGGCCGTGGCCGCCCTGCGCGACCGGCTGCCGGAGCTGCGCGAGGTCTGGGAGATCGAGCAGGGCGCCCTGGACACGCTGGGGGCGGCCGGCGCCGGGATCTCCGACGCCGCGCTCGACGAGCGCAGCGCGCTGGCGGGCGCCGACGACCCGGCCACCATCGTCTACACCTCCGGCACCACCGGCCGCCCCAAGGGCTGCGTGCTGACCCACCGCAGCTTCTTCGCCGAGGTCGGCAACATCGTGGCCCGGCTGCACCCGCTCTTCCGGACCGGCGAGTGCTCCGTGCTGCTCTTCCTGCCGGCCGCGCACGTGTTCGGCCGCCTGGTGGAGGTGGCGGCGGTACTGGCGCCGATCCGGCTGGGCTGCGTACCGGACATCAAGAACCTCACCGACGAGCTGCAGTCCTTCCGGCCCACGCTGATCCTCGGCGTGCCGCGCGTCTTCGAGAAGGTCTACAACTCGGCCCGCGCCAAGGCCCAGGCCGACGGCAAGGGCAAGATCTTCGACGCGGCGGCCGAGACGGCGATCGCGTACAGCCGTGCGCTGGACCTGCCGGGCGGGCCGTCCCTCAAGCTGCGGCTGAAGCACAAGCTCTTCTCGAAGCTGGTCTACAGCAAGCTCCACACGGTCCTCGGCGGGCGCGGCGAGTACGCGATCTCCGGCGGGGCCCCGCTGGGCGAGCGGCTCGGCCACTTCTTCCGCGGCATCGGCTTCACGGTGCTGGAGGGCTACGGGCTGACCGAGTCCTGCGCGGCCACGGCCTTCAACCCGTGGGACAAGACGAAGATCGGTACGGTCGGCCAGCCGCTCCCCGGCTCCGTGGTGCGCATCGCCGACGACGGCGAGGTGCTCCTGCACGGCGAGCACATCTTCAAGGAGTACTGGAACAACCCGACGGCCACCGCCGACGCGCTGACCGACGGCTGGTTCCACACCGGCGACGTCGGCACCCTCGACGAGGACGGCTACCTGGCGATCACCGGGCGCAAGAAGGAGCTCATCGTCACGGCGGGCGGCAAGAACGTCGCCCCCGCGGTGATCGAGGACCGGATCCGGGCGCACGCGCTGGTCGCGGAGTGCATGGTGGTCGGCGACGCGCGGCCGTTCGTGGCCGCACTGGTCACCATCGACGAGGAGTTCCTGGGCCGGTGGGCCGCGGAGAACGGCAAGCCGGCCGGTTCCACGGCGGCCCAGCTGCGCGAGGACGCGGATCTCGTCGCCGCCGTCCAGAAGGCCGTGGACGACGGCAACGCGGCGGTTTCCAAGGCGGAATCGGTGCGGAAATTCCGCATTCTGCCCTCCCAGTTCACGGAGGAGTCCGGGCACATCACGCCTTCGCTGAAGCTGAAGCGGAATGTGGTGGCGAAGGACTTCGCGGACGAGATCGAAGCCCTCTACCGGGGCTAGGCCGGACTACCGCGGGTCCTCGGCGAGGACCCGCGCCATGTTCCGTTCCGCGAGGGCGGTGACGGTGACGAAGGGGTTCACGCCGAGCGATCCGGGGATCAGCGAGCTGTCGGTGACGTAGAGGCCCTGGTAGCCCTTGACGCGGCCGAAGTCGTCGGTCGCGTCCCCGAGGACGCAGCCGCCCAGCGGGTGGTAGGTGAAGTTGTCGGCGAAGTTCTTGTTGTCGCCGAACAGGTCGTAGCGGTAGATGGTGAAGTTGGCCCGGTTGATCCGGTCGAAGAGCCGCTTGGCGGCCTGGACGGACGGGGTGTTCTGGTCCCGGGTCCACTGGAGCTTCGCCGAGTCGCTGGCGGCGTCGTAGGTGAAGTGCCCGCGTTCCGGGTTCTTGGTGATGGCCAGGTACATCGAGATCCAGTGCTCGAACCCCATCGGGAGCGGGGCGATCTCGGCGAAGACCGGGTTCGAGGCGTTGTCCCAGTCGTCGATGCCGAGGGCGGGCATGGTGGCCTGGTTGGCGCCGACCGTGTCCCAGAGGTGGTTGGCGCGGGCGGTCATGACGTTGCCGTTGTGCCCCCAGCCGAGGCCGACCTTGTCGTTCAGGGCGGGCAGGGTGCCGGTCTCGCGGGCGCGCAGCAGGATCTCGGTGGTGCCGAGGCTGCCGGCGCCGAGGAAGAGCTGCTTGCAGCCGAGTTCGCGGACCTGGGTGACGCGGCCGGTGAGGTCGCTGGTCTGCACCGTCAGCACGTAGCCGCCGGCCGGGTCCTGCCGTACGCCGACCACCCGCTGCATGGTCTCGATGGTGACGTTCCCGGTGCCGAGTGCGGCGGCGAGGTAGGTCTTGTCGACGCTCTTCTTGCCGTGGTTGTTGCCGTAGATGACCTCTCCGGCGAGCGCGGACTTGGTGGCGGTCCCGGCGGCCTCCCGCTTCATGTAGGCGAAGTCGTAGACGTTGGGGACGAAGGTGGTCTTCAATCCGGTCTTCTGGGCGTGCTTGCGGGAGATCCGGGCGAAGCGGTACCACTCCGTGGACTCGAACCAGGCCGGGTCGATGTCGTTGACCCCGAGCATGGCGCGGGCCCGCGGGTAGTAGGTGCCGTACATCTCGTCGGCGTCGACGCGGGGCAGGATCTCGGTGAAGTACGAGCGCTTCGGCGTGGGCGCCATGCCGCCGTTGACCAGGGAGCCGCCGCCGACGCCGCGGCCCACGTACACCGACATGTCGCCGTAGTTCACCCGGTCCAGGACGCCGGGGTACGGGCTGATGTTGCGGTTGACCACGTCCAGCCAGAGGAACTGGGCGAGCGGGGCCTCGGTGCGGTTGCGGAACCACATCGAGCGCTGGTCGGGGGCGGAGGTGGTGGGGAAGATCTTCCCGTCGGCTCCGGGGGTGTCCCAGAGCCGGCCCATCTCCAGGACGACGGTCCGCACACCGGCCTGCCCGAGGCGGAGCGCGGCGACGGCGGATCCGTAGCCGGAGCCGACGACGATGGCCGGGGCGTACGTGGCGGCCGCGGGCTCGGCGGCGGCCGCCGACTGCAGGCCGATCCGGGTGAAACCGAGGGCCGCTGCGGTCTGCAGGGCGCCGAGACCGAGAACATGACGACGTGTCAGGTTTGGTGTCATGGCCGCATCATGAGCGGATTCCGCCCAACCAGCCATAACCCGGACTGACACGCTTCTGAGTAACAGTCAGACATGGCTCGACCGTAGGCGGGGCCCGCCCCGCCCCGCGGGGTTTGATCAACTCCGCCCGCGATCGGCCCCTCGGGCGCGATAATCCCCCCTCCCTACGGAAAGGGGCCCGGGCCCGCGCAGGGGGACCGCCCGCTACAGCAGCTCGCGCAGGCGCTCCGCCAGCAGGTCCCAGCGCCACTTCTCCTCGACCCAGGCACGGCCGCGCTCGCCCATGCGGGCGCGCAGGGCCGGGTCCCGGAGCAGGGTGACCACGCGGTCCGCGGTCTCGGCCGGGGCGCCGCCGCGGACCACCCAGCCCGTCTCCCCGTCCAGTACGGCGTCCGGGGCGCCGCCGGAGTCGCCGGCGATCACCGGCAGGCCCGTGGCGGACGCCTCCAGGTAGACGATGCCGAGGCCCTCCACGTCGAGCCCGCCGCGCCGGGTCCGGCAGGGCATCGCGAAGACGTCCCCGGCCCCGTAGTGGGCGGGCAGTTCGGACCACGGGACCGCTCCCGTGAAGACGACGGACTCCGCGACCCCGGTCGAGGCGGCCAGGGCCCGCAGATCGGCCTCGTACGGGCCGCCGCCGACGATCAGCAGGACGGCGTCCGGCAGGGCGGCCAGGATCCGCGGCATCGCCTCGATCAGCGTGTCCTGGCCCTTGCGGGGCACGAGCCGCGAGACGCAGACGACCACCGGCCGGTCCGTCAGGCCCAGCCGCGCCCGGACCTCCGCGCCGCCCGACCCCGGGTGGAAGGTCTTCTCGTCCACCCCCGGCGGGAGCTGCGTCATGCGCGCCGCGGCCCGGTCCGTCAGGGCCGGGGCGATCCGCGAACGGGTGTACTCCCCCAGGTAGGTCAGGGTGTCCGTGCCCTCGCCGATGCGCCGCAGCAGTTGGCGCGCCACCGGCAGCTGCGCCCAGCCCGCCTCGTGCCCGTGCGTGGTCGCCACGATCCGCCGCGCGCCCGCCCGGCGCAGGGCGGGGCCCATCAGGCCCAGCGGGGCCGCCGCGCCGAACCACACCGACGAGCAGCCGTGTTCGCGCAGCAGACCCACGGCCCGGCGGGTGACCCGGGGGGTCGGCAGCAGCATGGTCGTCCGGTCGCGGACCACCTGGAAGGGCTGCTCCGCGTCGAAGGCGGCGGTGGCGGCGCGGGCCTCGGCGGAGTGCTTCCAGGTGGAGGCGTAGACCACGACCCTTTCGGGGTCCAGGCGCAGCGCCATGTTGTGCAGGAAGGCCTGGATGCCCCCCGGCCGCGGCGGGAAGTCGTTGGTCACGATCAGCGTCTTGTCCATCGCCTGCCGACCCTACCGGAGGCCCCCGCCGGGGCCCCGCGGGCCCGGCCCCCGGCGGGGCGCCGCCGTACGCCGCCCTGCGCCGCCCTACGGGACTCTGACCGGCGTACGGGGCTGCGTGCGGGTGCGGCCGGGGCCGCGGGAAGCCGGGCTGCGCCGGAGGCTCCTGGGGCGCCGCCCCAGACCCCGCTCCTCAAACGCCGGAGGGGCTGGATTTGGCCGGCGACAGCCGGATGTGCGATCCGCGCCAACCCGCACGTGTCCTGCGCCGCCGGGGCGAAATCAGCCCCTCCGGCGTTCGAGGAGCGGGGGTCCGGGGGCTGGCCCGCGGGAACGGCGCCGCGCCATGGGCACCGGGCCGCGTCCGGGCTAGCGGAACTCCCGGGCCAGGTCCTGCTGCCAGGCGCGAGTCAGGCCATCGGGATCCGTCCCGAGGGTGTCCTGCACCGCCGTCGGGAGGGAATCGCGGCCGGACTTCTCGTACAGGGAGACCAGGGCCGCGTCCCCCCACCGCCGGGCGATGAGCCGGCAGGCCATCCAGGAGCCCTCGTAGGCCCGCGCCAGCGCCTCCGCGTCCCCGCCGAAGGCGAAGGCCCCGGACGCGGGGAGAGCCCCCGGCAGGTCACCGCGCCGCACCGCGCGGGCGAGGGCCGGGGCGACTTCGGCCGGGGCGCGGTCGCCGTCGCGGTAGGCGGCCCAGTCCGCGAAGCCCTCGGAGAGCCAGAGCGGGGTCCGGGCCGTGGTCGCGGCCCGGGTCGCCACGTGGGTGGTCTCGTGGGTCAGGATCACCTGGCGGCCCTCCGCGGTGAGCTGCCCGTACCCCTCCGGGTTCACCACGACCCGGTCGGCGGGGGCGGGGCCCGCCCCGGTCCGCCCCGTGGTGACGGCGCCGAGGCCCCGGTACTCGTCCGCGGGCCGCCCCAGCAGCGCCGCCATCGCGTCGAGCGAGCCGGGCACCAGCACCACCACCCGGCCCGCCCACGGCCGCGGCCAGGCCGCGCTCGCGGCGGGCACCGCCCGGTCGGCCTCGGCGGCGATCGCGGAGAGGGATGCGGAGTCCTGGCCGGCGCCGCCGAGCACCAGGGCGTGCGCCCCGCGCTCCACGGTCACCGGGCCCTGGTCCCACAGCTGCGGCAGGGCTCCGGGGGCGGGCCGGTCGGCGGTCACCGCCCAGGAGCCGCCGTCCCGGGCCAGTTCCACCTCGCGTGCGGAACCGGCCGGGGCGGCGTCGTAGCCGGTGAGCCGGTAGCGCAGCTCGGCGCGGGCGAAGGCCCGTACGCCTTCCACGCGGACCGCGGTGACCTCGTAGGACCACGCCTCCAGCGGGATCGCCGCGAGGGCCGCGGGCGGGGCCGCCGACCAGGCGGCGACGGCCCGCCGGACGTCCCCCTCGGCGGGTTCCGCGGAAGCCGAAGCCGAAGCCGCCCCGGAAGGAGCGCCGGAACCGGAGCCGCATCCGGCGAGCGGTACCCCGAGCAGCAGCAGGCAGAGCAGCACCGGCGGCAGTGCGCGCGGGCGCCGGCGCGGCGGACGGCGAGGGGTGCGGCGGAGGGGACGGCCCAGGACCGGGAGCATCACCCGATCGTACGCAGCGCGACCCTCAGGGCCGGGTCACCGAGGAGACCGGCATCATGCCGACCGGGTCGTACCGGACCCGCGCCCCCGGGTACGGGGCGTGCACCACCTGGCCGTTGCCGACGTACATGCCGACGTGGCTGGCGTCCGAGCGGTACGTCACCAGGTCACCCGGGCGCGCCTCCGAGAGCGAGACCCGCCGTCCGGCGTGCCGCTGGGCCTGCGAGGTGCGCGGGAGGGCGACGCCCGCCTGCCGGTACGACCACACCATCAGTCCGGAGCAGTCGAAGCCGGAGGGGCCGGTGGAGCCCCAGACGTAGGGCCGCCCGACGGCGGACCTGGCCGCCATCACGGCGGTCATGGCGCGCCCGGACGAGGGCCCGGAGGCCGCGGAGTCGGGGAGCTCGGGCAGGGCGTCGGGGCGGCCGCCGGAGCGCGAGGCCCGGTCGAAGTCGGCGCGCTCCTGGGTGGGCATCGCGTTCAGCAGCCGGCGGGCGGCGGCCAGTTTGGCGGTGACGGCCCGCTTCTCCTTCGCCACCTCGGCGCGCAGGGCGTCGAGTTCGGAGAGCTTGCGGGAAGCCTCCTGGCGTTCCTGGCCGAGGCGGCGCTGCTCGGAGCGCAGTTCGTCGAGCTGACGGGCCTGCCGGCCGGACAGCCGGTCGAGGGCGGCGGCCTTGGCGAGGTAGTCGTCCGGGTCGTCGGAGAGCATCAGCTCGACGGCCGGGTCGATGCCGCCGGCCCGGTACTGGGCTCCGGCGTAGGCGCCGAGCACCCCGCGCATGGTGTTGATGCGGTCCTGTCCGCGGGCCACCGCGTCCTGGACGCGGGCGACTTCGGCGCGGAGCCGGCCGGCGCGCTCGCCCGCCTGGTTGAAGCGTTCGGTGGCCTGTTCGGCCTCTTCGAAGAGCCGGTCGACCTGGGCGCGGGAGCCGGCGGCGGGCTCCTGCGGGAGGCCGGGGGCCGCACCGGCGGGTGCGCCCGACAGGGCGACCGCTGCTCCCGCCGCGGCGGCGGTGAGGACGGTGACCTTGGTGTTCCGGTCGAGGGCGCTGGGCCCGGACCGGCGATGGGACGCCACGTGAAACCGCTCCCTCCTGCTGGGCGGGACCCGGGTCCGCCCTCCGTGGACGGCCGTGTGCCGGGGTTCCGCGCTGGCAGACAGTAGCGGCGCGGGAGGGCACCGGCCAACGACCTCCGGCGGGCACGCACAGTGACGCCCCGTCGGAGACGCAGGTCACCGGCGGGGCGTGTGGTCAGAGCGGGGCCTCGGAATTCGCCCGGATGGGCGGTGCACGGCGCGTCCGGAGGGGACGCGGAGCGAGGCGGTGCGGGCCCGGGGCGCGCGAGCCCGGGGCGGGCGGGCCCGGGGCGGACGGGCCCGGGGCGTCAGCCGATGCGGACGCCGAACTGGAACGGCATGTTGTTGATGGATTCGTACTTGACGCCGCCGCGCGGGTTCGAGGCGTGCAGCACCATGTTGTTGCCGGCGTACAGGCCGATGTGGTGCAGGTCGCCGTAGAAGAGCACCAGGTCACCGGGCTGGAGCTGGCTCTTGCCGATCCGGGTGCCGTCGTTGGCCTGGGTGTACGTGACGCGGGATATGTTCACGCCGGCCTGCTTGTACGCCCACTGGGTCAGACCCGAGCAGTCGAACGAGCTGGGGCCTTCGTGCCCGGATATGTACGCGCTGCCGATCTTGGTCTGGGCGGCCGCGAGAGCGGCACCGGCCCGGCCGGAGGGCTTCACGTTGCCGAGGTCGGGGGCGCGGCCGTCGGCGCCGCGGCTGGCGCGGGAGTCCTCTTCCTTGATCTGCGTCCGCTCCTGGGCGGTCAGCGAGTTGAGGAGGGCCTGGGCCTCGGCGAGCTTGTCCGAGGAGACCTTCTTCTTCTCGCCGAGCTCCTTGCGGGTGGCGTCGAGGTCGGTGAGCTTGCCCGCGGCCTCCTGGCGCTGCTGCGCGAGGGTGCGCTGCTTGGCCTGGATCTTCTGGACCGCTTCGACCTGCTGGCCGCTGAGCTGCTCCAGGGTGGAGGCCTTGTCGAGGTAGCTGTCCGGGTCGGCCGAGAGGAAGAGCGCGAGGGACTGGTCGATGCCGCCGCTGCGGTACTGGGCGCTGGCCATCGAACCGAGGGTGCCGCGAAGCGCGTTGAGGTCCTCCTGGCCGCGGGCGACCTGGTCCTGGAGCTGCCCGATCTCGGTTTCGAGCTTGTCCTGGCGCTCCTTGGCCCCGTTGAACTTCTCGGTGGCCTGCTCCGCCTCTTCGTAGAGGGCGTCGACCTTGGCCTTGACCTCGTCCTTGCTCGGCTTGGCGGGGGCGGCGTTGGCGGCCTGCCCCGAGAGGACCACGGCGGCTGCCGCGGTGACGCCGAGCACGGTGGTGCGCATGCGGGTCGGCTGCTTGGGTCGACGGTGGGACGCCACGAAGGCGAGCTCCTTCTTCCTAGAGCCGCCGAAGAACGCACAAGACTCGGCGACACCTTCGCTGTCACCCCGAATGAGTGAACTACCGCACGAAGGTTTGACTGACCCTAGTGACCCTTCTGTGATCAGTTCAAATCCTGTCGGTAAAAAACTCGCCGTCCGACCAGGTTCTTTACCTACAGAGCACGCTCTGTGTCGACGACTTGACGGTACGTTCCTGCGGGGCCCTGCCAATTCCGGCATTGGGCCCAGCAGTTACGAAACGCGCGAAAGCCGCTTCAGCAACAAGGCGGACGCCACCGGCCGCGCCCCGGCCTTGGCCACCCCGTCGGCAACCTCCCGGTCGGTGGAGACCACGACCACCGGACGGCCCGACGGTTCGGCGCGCACCAGCTGACGGATCAGCTCGTCCGCCGTCACCCCGGCCTTGGAGAACAGCACCCGCACCCCGCGCGGCGGCGCGAGCAGCACGGGGGCCGCCAGCTCCGCCCCGTCGAAGACACAGGTCATCTCGGCGCCCGTCTGCGCGGCGAGCATCGACAGCCCGCCCAGCAGCCGCAGCCGCTGCTTCTCCAGCGGCATGGTCGGATAGCCGGTCTTGGTGACGTTGTAGCCGTCGACCACCAGATGGGCCTGGGGCAGCGCCAGCAACTGGTCCAGCAGCGCCGGGTCGGTCTCCGACAGGGCGCGCGCCGCGATGTCCTTCGGGGTCATCCGGCCCGGCTCCACCGCCTCCACCGTGTCGGCGGGCCGCGTGGAGACCGGCGGCAGCGCGAGCTCCCGGCGCAGTCCCGCGGCCGCGTCCAGCACGGTGTCCAGCAGCAGCCGCAGCCGCATGTCCTCGATGCTGCGCCCCTCGCGGGTGGCCCGGCGCGAGGTCTCCAGTGCCGATTCCACCTCTGCGAGGCGGGACTTGAGCCGCCGGGTCTCGCTCTCCGCGGAGGTCACCTGGGCGGCCGCCTCGGCGCGGATGCCGTCGACCTCCGCGTTGATCTTGCGCAGGGCCGCGTCGCCCCGCTTGACGTCGCTCAGGGCGCTGCGCAGCTTGCGCTGAAGCGATTCCGCTTCCTTGCGCGCCGCATCCAGGTCGGCCCGCACCTGGTCGACACCCGTGCGCTGCAGTTCCCGTACGTGGGCCAGCTCCTCGCGGAGCCGCTCCATCTCGCGGCGGGCCTCCTCGTCGACCCGCTCGGCGTCGGCGCGCTGCGCCTCCTCGCCCGCGGCGGCGACCAGCTTGACCCAGCCGGCCGGCCGCAGCACGTACGCGGCGGCCGCCACGTCCAGCGGATCGGCGGCGGCGGGCGGGGAGCCCGACTCCAGCGCCGAGGCCAGGTCGGCCTGCGCCTCGCGGAGCTTCTCGGCTACCCGGCCCCGGAAGACGGGGTCGCTCTCCACGGCCGTCGCCATGGCGTTGCCCGCGAACTTGGCACGCCTGCTCGGGGTGAAACGGGCGTACTGGCGCAGCTGCGCCGGGAGGTCCGCGACCGTCAGCCCGCCGAAGGCGTCGGAGACGAGTGCGACGACCCGGCGCCGCACGCCTTCCGGCAGCGGGCGGTCGAGCACCTCGGCGGCGTCACCGGCCGATTCGGCCGGCTCAGCGCCGCTTGCTGGCTCCACAATCCGTCACCCCTACCGTCATTCACCTGCGGGCGGGGCTCCTTCAGGAGTCCGCGCCCGGCCTGTCCACGAGCTCGATCTGGTCCACCGCGTTGCACCAGCGGCAGCGCACCGACTCGATGGTCTCATTGACCACCTCGCGCTCTTCGACCTTGGGCTCCCCGGCGAGGTCCAGGTGGACGTACTCCACGACCTTCGACGAACGGGTGACGTCGAAGCGCGTGAGGTTGCCGCACAGGGTGCAGCGCCACCGGGTGGTGTCGGTCGGCAGGGGAACCGTCATCAGGCCGCTCTCTCCTTCTATCGCTCACATGGCGCAAGCGCTCACCCTCCCGTGTCGCCACGGGTGTGCGCGCGTGCGTGCGTAGCTCGTAACCCTACGGCCTGCCGCAGCCGCTGGTGGGCCCGGCTGGGTCATGCTCGGTCGCATGATCGTAAGGTGGCAGGCCGTACGCGAGGCCGCCCGGGGCCCGGTGGTCACCCACGCGCTGATCGCCGGCTGCTGCGTGGTGTTCGTGCTGAGCCCGGCGTCGGGGCTGAACCCGGTCTACGGGACGGGCGATCAGCTGCTCGCCAACGGGACGGCGTACTTCCGGCGCTGGGGCGTGGTCCCGGACGAGCTGTTCACCGGCTCGGGCCGGGCGGCGCTCACCCCCCTCACGGCCCTGTTCGTGCACGGGAGCTGGCTGCACCTGCTGGGCAACATGCTCTTCCTCTACGTCTTCGGGGCGATGACGGAGCGGCGCATGGGCCGGGCCGGGTTCCTCTGCTTCTACGTCTGTACGGGCTACCTGGCCCTGGCCGCGTACGCGGCGGCCTACGCCTCCTCGGACCAGACCCTGGTCGGGGCCTCCGGGGCGATCTCCGCGGTCCTGGGGGCCTTCCTGTACCTGTTTCCCAGGGCGCGGGTGACGAGCCTGTTCCCGTTCCTGTTCTTCGTGCCGCTGCGCTTCCCGGCGTGGATCGTGCTGATGTTCTGGTTCGGCCTCCAGTGGCTGGCGGCCCACCGCGCGGCGAGCGGCCCCGGGGTCGCCTACCTGGCCCACGTCGTGGGCTTCTCGGTGGGCTTCCTCTACGCATGGGCCCGCTACCGGCGTGGGACTAGAGTGGGCCGACCAGTGACTGCCGTCGAGGGAGACAGCCAACCGTGATCACCGCACTCGTGCTCATCAAGACCAGCGTGGACCGGATCCCCGAGATCGCCGAGGCCATCGCCGCGCTGGACAGCGTCAGCGAGGTCTACTCGGTCACGGGCACCTACGACCTCATCGCACTGGTCCGCGTGTCCCGGCACGAGGACCTGGCCGACATCATCCCCGGCCGCATCAGCAAGATCCCGGGCGTGGAGGCCACGGACACCCACGTGGCGTTCCGCACGTACTCCCAGCACGACCTGGAAGCCGCCTTCGCCATCGGCCTCGACGCGTAGGTCCGTTTCAGCCGTCCGGCGTTTGACGACCGACCCGCGGCCTGTCAGACGGCCGGGACGCAGCGGCCCTCTTCGGTGCGGTACTGCCACTTGGCGCCGTCCGCGACGAGCTCCTTGACGGCGCGGACGAAGCGGTCCACGTGCTCGTCGGGGGTGCCGGCACCGAAGCTGACGCGGATCGCGTTGAGCGAGCGCTCCCCCGGGGCCGCCTCCGGAGCTCCGCACTCGCCCTGGGCCTGCGGCTCGCTGCCGAGCAGGGTGCGGACCAGCGGGTGGGCGCAGAACAGGCCGTCGCGGACGCCGATGCCGTACTCGGCGGAGAGCGCGGCCGCGAAGTGCGAGCTGTTCCAGCCGTCGACGACGAAGGAGATGACGCCCACGCGCGGGGCGTCGTCGCCGAAGAGGGACAGGACGCGGACCGCCGGGACCTCGGCGAGGCCTTCGCGGACCTTGTTGATCAGCTGCTGCTCGCGGGCGACGAGGTTCTCGAAGCCGGCCTCGTTCAGCGCCTTGCAGGCGGAGGCGATGGAGTAGACGCCGATGACGTTCGGGGAGCCGGCCTCGTGGCGGGCGGCGGTGGTGTGCCACTCGACGTCCACGCCGCCGTCCTCGCGGCGGGCCACCTTGCGCGAGGCCCCGCCACCGGCGAGGTACGGCTCGGCCTCCTGGAGCCAGTCCGCGCGGCCGGCGAGCACGCCCGAGCCGAAGGGCGCGTAGAGCTTGTGTCCGGAGAAGGCGACCCAGTCCACGTCGAGGTCCTGGACCGAGACGGGGTGGTGCGGGGCCAGCTGGGCGGCGTCCAGGACGATGCGGGCGCCGTGGGCGTGCGCGGCGGCGGCGAGCTCCTTGACGGGCCACAGCTCGCCGGTGACGTTGGAGGCTCCGGTGACGCAGACCAGGGCGGGGCCGTACGGGTCGCGGTCGGCGAGGGCCCGCTCCAGGGTGGCGACGGCCTCGTCCGGGGTGCGGGGGGCGTTGAGGTAGCTGACCTGGGCGTTCGTCCACGGGAGCAGCGAGGCGTGGTGCTCGGTCTCGAAGACGAAGACCTGGCAGTCGGCCGGGAGCACGGCGGCGAGCAGGTTGAGGGAGTCGGTGGTGGACCGGGTGAAGATCACCTGGTCGGAGGGCCGGCAGTCGAGGAACTCGGCGACCGTGACGCGGCTCTGCTCGAACAGGTCGGTGGAGAGCTGCGAGAGGTACCCGGCGCCGCGGTGGACGCTGCCGTAGTACGGGGCGTACGCGGCCACGTCGTCCCAGACCCGCTGCAGCGCCGGGGCGCTGGCCGCGTAGTCGAGGGCGGCGTAGGTGACCTCGCCGCCGGTGACGAGCGGCACGGTGACGTCACGGCCCAGGACGGCCAGCGGCTCGGCACAGGCGGGGTCGACGGCGGCGGCGTTGGCGGTGGCGGCGGCGTTCAGGGTTGCGGACATGGCGGTATCTCCCGGCAGGCAGGTGTGAATGGCTTCGGTGGGCCCGTACGCGGATACGGCGCTGCGGCCGTTCGGGGTACGGGAGTGCCCCGGAGTCGGGGTCGGCCGGCGTACGCAGGTGTACTGCGGGTACGCGGAAGTGACCCTGTTCCGAGGGGTGAAGAAGGGGCGAGTCGCCCTATCGCATTCGCTTGCTCACGGAAAACGCTCCTCAGAAGACCAGGATCCCTGGCCAAGCACCCCGATAAGAGGTGTGAGGGATCCGCGCTTGCCGTAGACCTCACTGCCTACGGCCTGGTCATCACCCGGGGCACCCCGCCACGGAAGGAGGGTTGCCGGACAGCAAGCCGGGGCCTAAACGCTGTCACTCGTGACCTGGAAAGCATCCTGCCACACGATCTTGCGAACGCAAGACCCCGGTCCACATGGCGGACCGGGGTCGTCGCTGGATCTTGGCCGGATCCCGTCGAAACGGGTGCCGAGGCGGAGCCGCTAGGCGTTGCTCGCCGCCACCCAGCGGGCCAGCGCGTCGCGGGCCGCGCCCGAGTCGACCGACTCCGCCGCCCGTACGACGCCGGCCGCGAGCTGCTCCTCCAGGGTGCCGGATCCCGGGTCCAGCGCGACCAGGGCTGCCGCCGAGTTCAGGAGCACCGCGTCGCGCACGGGGCCGGTCTCGCCGGCCAGCAGGCGGCGGGCCACGTCCGCGTTGTACGAGGCGTCCGCGCCGCCGAGGGCGGAGACGTCCACCAGCGGGATGCCGATGTCGCGCGGGTCGAAGGACTGCTCCGCGACCTTGCCGTCGCGGACCCACCAGACCCGGGAGGTCGCCGTGGTGGTGAGCTCGTCGAGCCCGTCGTCACCGCGGAAGACCAGCGCCGAGGAGCCCCGCTCCGCCAGGACGCCCGCGACGATCGGGGCCACCCGTGCGTCGGCCACACCGGTGGCCTGGGCCCGGACCCGCGCCGGGTTGGTGAGCGGGCCGAGGAAGTTGAAGGTGGTGCGGATGCCGAGCTCCCGGCGGGCCGCCGCCACGTGCCGCAGCGCGGGGTGGAACTTGACCGCGAAGCAGAAGGTGATCCCGGCTTCCTCGGCCACCTCCACGACCCGCGCGGGGGTGAGGTCGAGGTTGACGCCCAGCTTCTCCAGGACGTCCGAGGAGCCGCTCGCGGAGGACGCGGCCCGGTTGCCGTGCTTGACCACCTTGGCGCCCGTACCGGCCACCACGACGGCCGACATCGTGGAGATGTTGACCGTCTTGGCCCCGTCGCCGCCGGTGCCGACGATGTCGACCGTCCGGCCCGGCACCTCGATCAGGTTGGCGTGTTCGTACATGGCGCGGACCAGGCCGTTGATCTCGGCCACGGTCTCCCCCTTGGCCCGCAGGGCGACGGCGAAGCCGGCGATCTGGGCGTCGGTGGCCTCCCCGCGCATGATCCGGTCCATGGCCCAGGCCGTGTCGTCGGCGCCGAGGTCACGGCCGGTCAGCAGGGCGTCCAGAAGGCCCGGCCAACCGCGGGCCGCCACGCTGTCGCCGCCTGCCGGGGTCACCAGGTTCATGGTCCGCTCCTGCTGCTCATCGAGGATTCCACGTCGAAAGGGAAGGGGATCAGCCTATCCAGCCCCGGGGACGGCAAAGAGCCCCGTCCAGACACTGGACGGGGCTCTCGCCGTGGCGACACCAGGACTGACCGAAATCAGTCCCTCAAGCAGTCATGCGTACTGCGTGGTTCATAAATGAAGCGTGTGAAGCCGTGTTGCGGGAGATCAGTGGTGGCCGTGGCCACTCTGGATCTCCTTGTACTCCTCGACCGTGGGCTTGGGGATCTGGTTGTTCTCCCCGTAGTAGCCCTTGCTCAGCTTGGCGCGGAGCTTCTCCAGCGGCTTCACCTTGCGCTCGACACCGTTCTCGTCGACCGTGGGGCCGATCTCGGCGGGCTCGTACTGGTCGTACGAGGTGAGCGTGTGCAGCTTGCCCTGCGAGAGCGGCTCGTGGACCTCGACGAACTCACCGTGCGGCAGGCGCTTGATGATGCCGGTCTCGCGACCGTGCAGCACCTTGTCCCGGTCCCGGCGCTGGAGGCCGAGGCAGATCCGCTTGGTGATGACGAAGGCGATGACCGGGCCGACGAAGAACCCGATGCGCGCGAACCAGGTGATCGAGTTGATCGACAGGTGGAAGTACTGCGCGAACATGTCGTTTCCACCGGCGATCAGCAGGATGACGTACCACGTCAGCCATGCCACACCGAAGCCCGTACGGGTCGGGGCGTTGCGCGGGCGGTCCAGGATGTGGTGCTCGCGCTTGTCCCCGGTGACCCAGGACTCGATGAACGGGTACACCGC
Source organism: Streptomyces sp. NPDC058401 (assembly GCF_042722885.1). NCBI lineage: Bacteria > Bacillati > Actinomycetota > Actinomycetes > Kitasatosporales > Streptomycetaceae > Streptomyces > Streptomyces sp. NPDC058401. The sequence continues at coordinate 13,719 of NZ_JBHXKA010000098.1, read as the reverse complement.
GATCGTCGCCAGGACCAGCGGGAAGATCGTGAACGGGATGAACACGCCCAGGGCCAGGGTGTGGCCCCACAGGTTGATCTCCCAGCCGGGCATGGCACGGATGAGGCCCTCGGAGAAGCCCATGTACCAGTCGGGCTGCGCACCGGTGGACACGTGGTCCGGGCGGTACGGGCCGAGCGCCCAGATCGGGTTGATCGAGGCGATGCCCGCGATCAGCGCGATGACGCCGAAGACCAGGAAGAAGAAGCCTCCGGCCTTGGCCATGTAGACCGGGAGCAGCGGCATGCCGACGACGTTCTTCTCGGTCTTGCCGGGGCCCGCGAACTGGGTGTGCTTGTGGTAGAAGACCAGGATCAGGTGGGCCACCAGCAGGCCCATCATGATGCCGGGCAGCAGCAGGATGTGCACCGAGTAGAGCCGGCCCACGAAGTCGCCGCCGGGGAACTCTCCGCCGAAGAAGAAGAACGACAGGTACGTGCCGACGATCGGCACGGACAGCATCGCGCCTTCCATGAAGCGGACACCGGTGCCCGAGAGCAGGTCGTCCGGCAGGGAGTAACCGGTGAAACCGGTGAACATGCCGAGGACCAGCAGCAGGAAGCCGAAGACCCAGTTGACCTCACGGGGCTTGCGGAACGCGCCGGTGAAGAACACGCGCATCATGTGCACGAGCATCGCCGCGATGAAGATCAGCGCCGACCAGTGGTGGATCTGCCGGATGAGCAGACCGCCGCGGACGTCGAAGCTGATTTCCAGGGTGGACTTGAAGGCCTCCGACATCGCGACACCCTGCATGGGGATGTACGAACCGTCGTAGTGCACTTCGTTCATGCTCGGGTGGAAGAACAGCGTCAGGTACACACCCGTGAGGATGAGGATGATGAAGCTGTAGAGGCAGATCTCGCCCAGCATGAAGGACCAGTGGTCCGGGAAGATCTTGCGCATGTTGGCCTTGGCGAGGCTGTAGATGCCCAGCCGGCCGTCGGCCCAGTCGGCTACGCGCTCGCCGGCCGGAGCCTTGCGCTCTTTGGTTTGAGTGGCAGTGCTCATCCGCGCTCCCAGAAAGAGGGACCGACGGGCTCTTCGAAGTCGCCGAGCGCCTCGAGGAAACCTTCGTCATTGACGCCGATCCGCAGCTGCGGGAGCGCGTGACCAGCCGGGCCGAAGATGACTCGGGCGCCGTCGGAGAGGTCGAAGGTGGACTGGTGGCACGGGCAGAGCACGTGGTGCGACTGCTGCTCGTACAGGCTGATCGGGCAGCCGACGTGGGTGCAGATCTTGGAGTAGGCCACGATCCCGTCGTGGGACCACTCCAGTTCCTTCTTGTCCTTGATGTTCTCCGGCTGGATGCGGACGATCATCAGGGCGGCCTTGGCGATCTGCGTCTGGAAGTCGTGCGCGTCCTCCTCCAGGCCTTCCGGCATGGCGAAGGTCAGCGACCCGACGACGATGTCCTCCGGGCGGAGCGGCTCCATCGTGTTCGAGTTGATGAGCATCTTGCCCTTGGCCCAGATGGTCTTGCGCAGCTTGTCCTCGGGCAGCGGGCCCAGGTCGCGCAGGATCACGACGGCGGAGAGCGGCAGCAGGGCCAGCGCACCGAACATCGTGTTGCGGATCAGCGGGCGGCGGCCGATGGCCGACTCGCGCGCGCCGTCCGCGAAGTCCTGCAGGACCTGCGCCTTGACCTCGGCCGGGGCCGCGATCTCGTGGCGCTCGGCGGCGACCTCCACGTCGGACATCAGGGTGCGGGCCCAGTGGACCGCGCCCGCGCCGATGCAGAAGAGGGCCGCGCCGAGGCTCACGCCGAGGGCGAAGTTGAGAGCGCTCACCTTCCCGATGGGGAAGATGTAGACGATCTTGTCGACCGGCAGGATCACGAACGAGGCGATGAAGGCGATCGTCGCCAGCATCGACAGGGTGAACAGCAGGGCCACCGTGCGCTCGGAGCGCTTCGCGGCCTGCTCGTCGATGTCCTGGATCCGCGGCCGGTGGACCGGCAGACCGGGGTCGGCGAACGGGTCGTCGTTCGGCACTGCCACGTCACCGTGGTGCGCGTCGCCCTGCTCGCTCGGCAGGTGCTTCTCTTCGGGAATGTCTTGGCTACTCATGACTTCTTGGCCTTAGCGGTGTGGGCCGCGACCCAGACGGCGACAGCGATCAGCGCACCCAGTCCGAAGATCCAGCCGAAGAGACCCTCGGAGACGGGGCCAAGGCCACCGAGCTTCAGGCCACCGGGGTTGGTCGACTTCTCGCCGTTCACGTGCTGGAGGTACGCGATGATGTCCTTCTTCTGCTTCTCCGGCATGGTGCTGTCGGGGAAGGAGGGCATGTTCTGCGGGCCGGTGAGCATGGCCTCGTAGATGTGCTTCGGCTCGACGCCCTCGAGGTTGGGGGCGTACTTGCCGTTCGTCAGTGCGCCGCCCTCGCCGGTGAAGTTGTGGCACTGCGCGCAGTTGTTGCGGAACAGCTCGCCACCCTTCGCGATGTCGGCGCCCGCCGGGTCGTACTGCTTCTCGGCCGGCGTGATGGGGCCGGCTCCGAGGGACGAGATGTAGGCGGCGAGCTGGTCGGCCTGCGCCTGGGTGTAGATGACGGGCTTCTTCGGCACCTGGGCGCCGGGCTGCTGGGCGGGCATACGGCCCGTCATCACCTGGAAGTCGACGGCAGCGGAGCCGACGCCTACCAGGCTGGGGCCGTCAGAGGAACCCTGACCGCCGGTTCCGTGGCAGCTTGCGCAGCCGACGGCGTAGAGCTTCTGGCCCTCCTCGATGGCGAGGGACTGGACGGTTTCGTCGGCCTTCGCATTGCCCGCGGGCGCGAAGGCGCTGTACAGCCCCCCGGTAACCGCCAGCGCGAAGAGTAGAACGACGACCGCCGCCAGCGGATGGCGTCGTCGTGCGGAGAGCTTTTTCACGGATTACCCCGGTGTCAGGATCTTCTGCGTCGGTGTGTCTGGATGGAGTGCCGGGCCGGGCCCGGCGACGTGTTCGCTACTTGATCAGGTAGATCGTTGCGAAGAGGCCGATCCAGACGACATCGACGAAGTGCCAGTAGTAGGACACGACGATGGCCGACGTGGCCTGTTCGTGGGTGAACCTCTTGGCCGCGTACGTCCGGCCGAGGACCAGCAGGAAGGCGATGAGACCGCCCGTCACGTGCAGACCGTGGAAGCCGGTGGTCAGGTAGAACACCGAGCCGTACGGACCGGACGAGAGGCTCATGCCCTCGTGCTTGACCAGCTCGGTGTACTCGAACACCTGGCCGCCAATGAAGATCGCACCCATGACGAACGTGATGATGAACCACGTCCTGAGCTTCTTCACGTCCCCGCGCTCGGCTGCGAATACGCCGAGCTGGCAGGTGAGCGAGGAAAGCACCAGGATCGTCGTGTTCGTCGCCGAGAAGGGCAGATTCAAGGCCGAAGCCTGTTCTGTCCAGTACTCGGCGCCTGTCACGGATCGCAGGGTGAAGTACATCGCGAAGAGGGCCGCGAAGAACATCAGCTCGGAACTCAACCAGATGATGGTTCCCACGCTGACGAGGTTCGGCCTGTTGACCGTCGGGTGCGCGTGCCCGGTATCTACTGTCGTTGCTGTCGCCACGACCGACATTATGTCGGTCCCTTATCCCGCCCTCACCCCGGGGGGTGCCGTTCGGAGTGTCAGGGGCGTGTGCAAGGCCCGAACGGCCCATCAGATCGCCCTTCGGACGCCTGTCGGACATCCCTCGGGCGAGGCTGTGCGAACCGATGTTGACACCGGGTCGGACGGAGTAGCATCCCGCGCAACATCAACGTGATTCACGGGACACGTGGAGGAACGAAATGCGGGCGACTGCGCGGGTTCTGGTCTACAGCGACGACGCGGGCACCCGGGAGCAGGTGCGGCTGGCGGCCGGGCGCAGGCCGGCCGCCGACCTGCCGCCGGTGGAGTTCCTGGAGTGCGCCACGCTGCCGGCCGTCCTGAAGGAGCTGGACGCGGGCGGCATCGACGTGTGCGTGCTGGACGGCGAGGCGGTTCCGGCCGGGGGCATGGGGGTGTGCCGGCAGATCAAGGACGAGATCTTCCAGTGCCCGCCCGTACTGCTCCTGATGGGCCGTCCGCAGGACGCCTGGCTGGCCACCTGGAGCCGCGCGGACTCCGCGGTCACCCTTCCGGTGGATCCGGTGGACTTCGCGCAGGCCCTGGCGGGTCTGCTGCGCGCCCGGCTCTCCCCGGCGGCGTAACGGGGCCTGTGCGCCCCGCACAGCGCCTTACCGGCGCATACCGGGGCACGGGTGCCCGTACGGTCCGTACGGATGCCCGTGCCCCGGCTGTGGCCTCTCCCGGCCCGCCCGGCACTTCTGGCGCTTCCGGCGCTCCGGGCGCGGCGGTTACACCTGCGGGCGCAGGCGCGCCTGGTCGACCGGGCTGCGGCCCTCCTGGGTGCCCTTGAGGAGGGCGCTGCCCTCGCGCCAGTCCTTCCAGTCCATGTTCCAGTCGCCGTAGCCGTTGCCGAATGTGTCCATGTCGTCGCCGATGCTGTTGATGACGCGGACGATGTCGCCTTCGGAGATGTTCTCGTAGAACCAGGCGGCGTTGCCCGTGCTCATGCCGGTGCAGCCGTGGCTGACGTTCTCGTAGCCCTGGGAGCCGACGGACCACGGCGCGGCGTGGACGTATTCACCGCTCCAGGTGACGCGGGTCGCGTAGTAGACGGGCAGGTTGTAGTACTCGCTGCCGCCGATGCCGACCGTGTCTCCGCGCATCTGGACGTAGTACTGCTTGCCGAGGACCACCTTGACGCCGTTGCGGGTGGAGAAGCCCGGCTTTCCGGTGGTCACCGGAATGGTGTTGATCACTTCTCCGTTGCGCTTGAACGTGAGGTAGTGCGAGGACGCGTCCGTGGTGACCTCGACGCGGTCGCCGATCTCCAGCTTCAGCGGCTTGGAGGCGGCGCCGTGCAGGTCGTCGGAGATCTTGACGCCCTCCAGGTTGCTCCGTACGGAGACCGTGGTGTTGGCCGGCCAGTAGTCCTTGGGCCGGTAGTGGAGCTTCTTGTCGTCCACCCAGTGCCAGGCGCCCACGGCCTCCGGCGGGGCGTCGACGACCAGGCCCCGCTCGATGACGGCGCGGGCGGCCTTGTCCTTCACGGGTTCGTTGAGTTCGGCCGTGAGGGGCTGTCCGACGCCGTACTTGCCCTCGTCCGGGCCGAATTCGACCTTGAGGACCTTCTGGGCCGGGGTGGTGTCGAAGGTGAGCGTGCGCTGCCCGGGAGCGCCCCGCTCGTCCTCGGTGCTCACGAGGACGGTGTAGCGGACGCCGGCGGCCATCGGGACGGTGCTGTGCCAGCGGTCGCCCGAGGCGGACAACTCTCCCGCCAGGCGGCGGCCGTGGGTGTCCACGGCGCTCACGTCGGTGATCCGGCCGCCGCTGCTCTTGGCGGTGACTTCGAGGGGACGGTCCGGGTCGACCGGGCGACTGCCGGAGGACTGGTTGAGGGCGACTTGGTCGCCCGCGTCGTAGGGGCGGGCGGACAGCGGGTTGTCGTCGCCCGACCCGCATGCGGTGGCGCCGGCCCCGAGGGACGCGACCAGCAGGGAGCAGCCGATAACGGTCCAAAGACGCGGTGACTGGTTCATGGAGCCAACGCTATGAAGATATGACAATTACGGCGCGCGGGGTGACTGCAAACGAGGGGCCCGGACTCCTCCATTGGAGGTGTCCGGGCCCCTGGCCTCACTCTGTGGCCGCCGCCGGAGGCGGCGACGGTGCCGCGGCTACTGGTTCTGGTTCTCGCCGCGGTAGTACTCGTACACCCAGCCCCACAGACCCACCAGGATCAGCGGCGCCGAGAAGTACATCAGCCACCAGCCGAAGATGACGCCCATGAAGGCGAAGGCGCCACCGATGGCCAGCGAGAGCGGCTGCCAGCTGTGCGGGGAGAAGAACCCCAGCTCGCCCGCCTCGTCGGCGACGTCGGCCTCCAGGTTGTCCTGGGCCATCTGGTCCACACGCGCGGCCGTGAAGGCCAGGTAGTAGCCGATCATGGCGCTCAGGCCGAAGGCCAGCGCGAGTGCCGTGGTGCCGACCGGCTCCTTGGACCACACGCCGTACACGACGGTCATGATCAGGATGAAGGCGGCGAGCCACAGGAACATCCTGCCCTGGATCTTCACTTGCCGGCCTCCTTGCCACCCGCGACGGCCTTGGCGGCCACGGAGTGGTCCTCAAGGTGGTCGAGGGCCGCGATCTCGGGGTGGTGCAGATCGAATGCCGGGGATTCGGACCGGATCCTCGGCAGGGTGAGGAAGTTGTGCCGCGGCGGCGGGCAAGACGTCGCCCATTCGAGCGAACGGCCGTAGCCCCACGGGTCGTCGACCTCGACCTTCTTGCCGTACTTCGCCGTCTTCCAGACGTTGTACATGAACGGCAGCATCGACAGGCCCAGCACGAACGAGCTGATCGTCGAGATGGTGTTCAGCAGCGTGAAGCCGTCCGCCGCGAGGTAGTCCGCGTAACGACGCGGCATGCCCTCGGCGCCCAGCCAGTGCTGCACCAGGAAGGTGCCGTGGAAGCCGATGAACAGCGTCCAGAAGGTGATCTTGCCGAGGCGCTCGTCCAGCATCTTGCCCGTGAACTTCGGCCACCAGAAGTGGAAGCCGGCGAACATCGCGAAGACCACGGTGCCGAAGACGACGTAGTGGAAGTGCGCGACGACGAAGTACGAGTCGGAGACGTGGAAGTCCATCGGGGGCGAGGCCAGGATGACGCCGGTCAGGCCACCGAAGGTGAAGGTGACCAGGAAGCCGATCGTCCAGAGCATCGGGGTCTCGAAGGACAGCGAGCCCTTCCACATCGTGCCGATCCAGTTGAAGAACTTCACACCGGTCGGAACCGCGATGAGGAACGTCATGAAGGAGAAGAACGGCAGCAGCACACCGCCGGTGACGTACATGTGGTGGGCCCACACGGTCACCGAAAGGCCGGCGATCGAGATCGTCGCGGCGATCAGACCGATGTAACCGAACATCGGCTTGCGCGAGAAGACCGGAATGATTTCGGAAACGATTCCGAAGAATGGCAACGCGATGATGTACACCTCTGGGTGTCCGAAGAACCAGAAGAGGTGTTGCCATAGCAGCGCGCCGCCGTTCGCGGCGTCGAAGACGTGCGCACCGAACTTGCGGTCGGCCTCCAGCGCGAAGAGCGCGGCGGCGAGCACCGGGAAGGCGAGCAGGACCAGGACACCGGTCAGCAGCACGTTCCAGGTGAAGATCGGCATGCGGAACATCGTCATGCCGGGGGCGCGCATGCAGATGATCGTGGTGATGAAGTTGACCGAGCCGAGGATCGTGCCGAAGCCGGAGAAGGCCAGACCCATGATCCACATGTCGGCGCCGATGCCCGGCGAGCGGACGGCGTCCGACAGCGGGGAGTAGGCGAACCAGCCGAAGTCGGCGGCACCCGAAGGGGTGACGAAGCCGGCCACCGCGATGGTCGAACCGAAGAGGTACAGCCAGTACGCGAACATGTTCAGCCGCGGGAACGCCACGTCGGGCGCGCCGATCTGCAGCGGCATGATCCAGTTCGCGAAGCCCGCGAACAGCGGGGTGGCGAACATCAGCAGCATGATCGTGCCATGCATGGTGAACGCCTGGTTGAACTGCTCGTTCGACATGATCTGCGTACCCGGACGGGCCAGCTCGGCGCGCATGAAGAGCGCCAGCAGACCGCCGATGAGGAAGAACACGAACGACGTGAGCAGGTACATCGTGCCGATGGTCTTGTGGTCGGTGGTGGTCAACCACTTCACGACGACATTGCCCGGCTGCTTGCTCCGTACCGGCAACTCGTTCTCGTACGAGTCGGCCTCGGCACCCTGAGGCTGGTTGAGGATGCTCACAGTTTGTTCACCTCAGCATTGCGGGCCGGGTCGGTCTGCTTGATGCCGGCGGGGAGGAAGCCGGTCTGACCCTTCTCCGCGAGCTCCTTCAGGTGCGCCTTGTACGCCTCCGGGGAGACGACCTTGACGTTGAAGAGCATTCGGGAGTGGTCGACACCGCAGAGCTCGGCGCACTTGCCCATGAAGACGCCCTCTTCGGTCGGGGTGACCTCGAAGACGTTGGTGTGCCCCGGAATGACGTCCTGCTTGAACAGGAAGGGGACCACCCAGAAGGAGTGGATGACGTCGTTCGACGACAGGATGAAGCGGACCTTCTCGCCCTTCGGCAGCCAGAGCGTCGGGCCCGGGTTACCGGTCTCCGGGTTCCGGTCGCTCGGGACGCCCTTGGTGTAGACGCCTTCGGCGCCCGCCGGGAAGTCCTTGGTGTAGCGGTCCGGAAGGGTGGCGAGTTCCTTGGGAACCTCACCGGCCTTCGGGGTCGCCGCATCGCCGTCGACGTCTTCGACGTAGTTGAAGCCCCAGCTCCACTGGAAGCCGATCACGTTGATCGTGTGCGCCGGCTTGGCGGAGAGGGAGAGCAGCTTCGACTCGTCACGCGCGGTGAAGTAGAAGAGCACCGAGACGATGATGAGCGGGACCACGGTGTACAGCGCCTCGATGGGCATGTTGTACCGGGTCTGCGGGGGAACCTCGACCTTGGTCCGGCTGCGCCGGTGGAAGATGACGCTCCACATGATCAGGCCCCACACGAGGATGCCGGTGATCAGAGCGGCCGCCCAGGACCCCTGCCACAGGGAGAGGATGCGGGGCGCCTCCTCGGTGACCGGAGTGGGCAATCCGAGGCGGGGGAAGCTTTTCCATGTTGGCGAGCAACCAGTTGCGGTCGCCAGGACCGCGCCTGCAGCCAGCACCTGCAGCGGCTTCCGCCGCATCGGGCGCCGCGGCGAGCGGTCGGAGCCGTAGGGACTCACGTAGCGCCTTCCCGAGAGTCTCGGCCCGCGCGGCCGGCCGCGGCCGCATTCGGGTCGGTCGCCGGCCCTGACGCAGGCAGGGGTTTGGATGTTTATGCGGACCAAACCCTACTGGACGCTATTTGGGGTCGCGCGGGGAGGGTGCCCAACGCGCCGTTACTGACCCCGAAGGGATGGATCCGCCGTACGGGGGACGGCCCAACGTGCCCCGAATGGCGGCGTTCCGGCGGCATCTGACGGGCCCTGACCTCGGCCGGTGGCGGCCCCGGCGTGGCGGCCGGTTAGCGTGACCGGATGCCGTACTTCGACACCGCGTCCGCCGCCCCGCTGCACCCCGTGGCCCGGCAGGCGCTCCAGGCCTCCCTTGACGAAGGCTGGGCCGACCCGGCCCGGCTGTACCGCGAAGGGCGCCGGGCCCGGATGCTGCTGGACGCGGCGCGGGAGGCGGCGGCGGAGTCGGTGGGATGCCGCCCCGACGAGCTCGTGTTCACTCCTTCGGGGACGCACGCGGTTCACTCGGGCATGGCCGGGGTGCTGGCGGGGCGTCGGCGCGTCGGCGGGCATCTGGTCGTATCGGCGGTGGAACACAGTTCCGTACTGCACGCGGCGGAGGTCCACGCCGCGGGCGGCGGGCGGGTCGAGGAGGTCCCGGTGGACCGGTTCGGCCGGGTCTCCGCCTCCTCGTACGGGGAACGGGTCGGGCCCGCCACCGCGCTGGCCTGCCTCCAGTCGGCCAACCACGAGGTGGGCACCGTCCAGCCCGTGGCGGAGGTGGCCGAGGTGTGCGCCGCCGCCGGGGTGCCCTTGCTGGTGGACGCCGCGCAGTCGCTGGCCTGGGGGCCCGTCACCGGGAACTGGTCCGTACTGTGCGCGAGCGCCCACAAGTGGGGCGGCCCGGCCGGGGTCGGCCTGCTGGCGGTCCGCAAGGGAGTGCGCTTCTCCCCCCAAGGTCCCGCCGACGAAAGGGAGTCGGGGCGCTCCCCCGGTTTCGTCAACCTCCCCGCGGCCGTGGCGGCGGCGGCCTCCCTGCGGGCGGTACGGGCCGAGGCGGACGGGGAGGCGGCCCGGCTGCGGATCCTGGTGGACCGGCTGCGGCGGCGGATCGCCCGGCTGGTGCCGGACGTGGAGGTGGTGGGCCATCCCGACCTCCGGCTCCCGCACCTGGTCACCTTCTCCTGCCTGTACGTGGACGGGGAGACCCTGCTCCACGGGCTGGACCGGGCCGGCTACTCCGTCTCCTCCGGCTCCTCCTGCACCAGCTCGACGCTGACGCCGTCCCATGTCCTGCGGGCCATGGGGGTGCTGTCGGAGGGGAACGTACGGGTGTCCCTGCCGGCCGGCACTTCGGCGGCCGAGGTCAACGGCTTCCTGGAGGTCCTGCCGGGGCTGGTGGCGGGGGTCCGCGAGCAACTCGGCGTGGTGGAAGGGGGGATGACCGGCGCGGGCGGTGCGGAGACGGGGGCGGAGGCGGAATCCCTGGAACTGGACACCCTGGGCCTGCGGTGTCCGCAGCCGGTGATCGAGCTGGGCCGGGCGATCGGGCGGGTCCCGGTGGGGGGCACGGTGACCGTCCTGTCGGACGACGAGGTGGCGCGGCTGGACATTCCGGCGTGGTGCGCGATGCGGGGGCAGACGTACGTGGGCGAGGCCCCGCGTCCCCTAGGTACTGCGTACACGGTCCGCCGGGCGGTCTGACCCGGCGGGCCGGTGGCGGATGCGGCCCTGCGGGGCTGTCCCCTACCCGCCCTTCCGCCGTTCCCCGGGCGCTGCCCGGACCCGGTCCTCAAACGCCGGACGGGCTGAAAAAATCAGCCTCGCCGGCGTTTGAGGCGCGGGGTCCGGGGCGGAGCCCCGGTGCTGCGGGGGCTCCGCCCCGCAGGGCCCCGCGCCGGGAGGGGCTACGCCGGGAGGTGGGACTGGACTTCGGTCGCGGCCTCGTCGCCGTAGGCCTTCGTGAAGCGTTCCATGAAGTGGGCTCGGCCCAGGGTGTACTCCTGGGTGCCCAGGGTCTCGATGACGAGCGTGGCCAGCATGCAGCCGACCTGCGCGGCCCGCTCCAGGCCGACGCCCCAGCCCAGCCCCGTGAGGAAGCCCGCGCGGAACGCGTCGCCGACGCCGGTCGGGTCGACCTTCGCGGTCTCCTCCGGGCAGCCGACCACGATGGGGTCGTGGCCGACCCGGTCGATGCGGACGCCGTTCGAGCCGAGCGTGGTGACCCGGGTGCCGACCTTCGCCAGGATCTCCGCGTCGGTCCAGCCGGACTTCGCCTCGATGAGGCCCTTCTCGTACTCGTTCGAGAAGAGGTACGTCGCGCCCTCCATCAGGGTGCGGATGTTGTCGCCGTCCATCCGGGCGATCTGCTGCGAGAAGTCCGCCGCGAAGGGGATCTCGCGGGTGCGGCACTCCTCGGTGTGGCGCAGCATCGCCTCGGGGTCGTCCGCGCCGATCAGGACGAGGTCCAGGCCGCCGACCCGGTCCGCGACCGCCTTCAGCTCGATCAGGCGGGCTTCGCTCATCGCGCCCGTATAGAAGGAGCCGATCTGGTTGTGGTCCGAGTCCGTCGTGCAGACGAAGCGCGCGGTGTGCAGGACCTCGGAGATCCGCACGGACTGGGTGTCGACGCCGTGGCGGTCGAGCCAGGCGCGGTACTCGTCGAAGTCGGAGCCGGCGGCTCCGACGAGGATCGGCCGGGCGCCGAGCTGCCCCATGCCGAAGCAGATGTTCGGGCCGACGCCGCCGCGCCGCACGTCGAGGTTGTCGACGAGGAAGGAGAGGGAGACCGTGTGCAGCTGGTCCGCGACCAGCTGGTCGGCGAAGCGGCCGGGGAAGGTCATGAGGTGGTCGGTGGCGATGGAGCCGGTGACTGCGATACGCACGGCGTGGACGCTCCTGCGGGGGAAGGCAAGGGGACAGTCAAAACTACCCGGTCGGGGGGCGAACAACCGACCGGCAGAAACTACCCCGTAGTAGCTCTTTCTTCGCTCGCGATGGCGTGCCTACCGTGCCCCATGACCTACACCGATGGCTTCGGGCCCGTCCGGACCTCCGAGAACGCGGCGGGCACCGCGTTCGAACAGCTGCTGGGCGACTGTGCCCGGATGGCCCCGCATTGGCCGGTTCCCGCGGATCCGCGGCCGGATCGGGTGCCTCCCTCGCAGATCATCGGGATCCGCGTCCCGGCGGCCTCGGCCCGGCTCATCGCCTCCACGGCGGCCTACGGGTACTAGGCCGGGCCCCGGGCGGAACCGGATCCGCGTCTGTTCCGTCACACCCGCATCACCCCATGCGGGACGGGCAAAGGAGCGATGCGGTGACCAGCGAACAACCCGATGGACCGGAAGCACCCGAAGACGTACCCGGGAAGCCCGAGGCGCACGGCGCACCCGGTGCGTCCCGTGGCACACGACGGCGGCCCGTCTGGGTCGTCGGTTCGATCGCGGCAGCCGTCCTGCTCACCGGCGGCGCCGCGAGCACCGCGTACTGGGCTTCGGTCGCGCACGGCGAGGGCCGTACGGGCGACAGCGCGGCCTCGGCGCCCCGTGCGGAGGCCGCCGCGCCCACGCCGTCCGGGCCCGGCATCGCCCCCGGCGAGCCCGATCCCTCCGGCGGCGGGGTCACGTACACCGCGGACGTCGCCCTCCCGGACGGCCCGGCCACCGCGCCAGCCTTCGCGGCGAGCGGCGAGGTGACCTCCGCGGAGGTGGCGCGGCTGGCGACGGCGCTGGGGATCTCCGGTGCGCCCCGGCTGGCCGGGGAGACCTGGCAGGCCGGGGAGGGCGCGGACGGTTCCGGGCCCCGGCTCACGGTGAACCTCAAGGCTCCCGGGACCTGGACCTTCTCCCGGTTCCAGGTCGGCGGCGCCGGGGACGACTGCGTGCGCGGCAAGGACACCTGCGGCCCCGCCACCCTCCCCCAGGACCTGGGTCTGGAGCACGGCGGCACCGGCGGGACTCCGGTCTCCGAGGCGGCCGCCAAGGCTGCCGCCGCGCCCGTGCTGGCCGCCGTGGGGCAGGACTCGGCGGCGCTCGACGCACGGATCCTGCAGGGCTCCGTACGCCTGGTGACGGCCGACCCGGTGATCGGCGGCCTGGCCACGCAGGGCTGGTCCACCCGGATCGGCGTCGGGGCGGACTCCCGGGTGGTGTCGGGCAGCGGCGAGCTGAAGGCTCCGGCCCGGGCCGCCGAGCAGCCGGTGATCGGCTCCGTCGACGCGCTGGCCCGGCTTAACGACAAGGCGCGGGGTTCCGGCGCCCCGGACCCGGGCCCGAGCGGCTGCGCCACGAGCGTGCCGCTGACTCCGGACTCCCCGGTCGGGGCCACGGACACGCTGCCGTGCAACCCGGAGCCCCGGCCGATGAAGCCGACGCGGACGGAGTCGGTGCGGGGCGCGGTGCTCGGGCTGGTTCCGGGCACGGTCGACGGGGCCCGCGGACTGGTGCCGGCCTGGCTGTTCGAGGTGGCCGGCCAGGGCGGCGGCCCGGGGCACACGGTGGCCCAGCCGGCGGCGCTGACCGAGGACACTCCCCCGGCCGACCTGCCCCGCCCGGTGGATCCGCCCGCGAAGGGGCAGAGCGTGCCCGGTTTCTCGTACGCCTCGGCCGACCGGACGCTGACCGTGAACTTCTGGGGCGGGGCGTGCAGCACGTACGCCCTGGAGGTCCGGGAGCAGCCGGAGTCGGTGATGGTGAAGATCACGGACACCCCGAACAAGCCGGGGCAGAACTGCATCATGCTCGCGAAGGAGATGACCGTGACGGCCACGCTCCAGCAGCCGCTGGGCGACCGCAAGGTGATCGACGCGACCAACGGCAAGGCCGTCCCCCGCCAGTAGGCGGCAGGGCGTGCGGTGGACGCACGAGAGGGG
>NZ_JBHXKA010000097.1:0-31758 GCF_042722885.1 Streptomyces sp. NPDC058401 | reverse complement strand
CCCGCCGCCTACACCACCGACGCCTTGATGCCCGCCCCCGACAGGACCCTCGACAGCCGGTCCGCCACCGTCCGGTCGCCGCCCCGGATGCTCGGCGCCGCGGGGCCCGCGGCGAGCGCCTTCTTCAGGTGGGTCAGCGAGGTGTCGTACAGCGAGGCGAACTCCCGCTTCTGGTTGTCCTTCTCGGTGGGCGGGCCGCCCATCTGGACGTAGAAGATCTCGTACAGCGCCACCATGTCGCCCGCCCGGTGGTTCAGGAGGGCGGCGAGGAAGGTGGACTTCAGGTTCAGGTACGAGTCGTTGGCGTAGAGGGCGATCACCGGGCCCGGCCGGTCCTTGAGGTCCCGTTCGACGAGCGCCCTGGCGGGCGGGCCCATGTCGCTGCGGCTCCCGCCCTTGGCCCACTTGATCAGCGGGCTCTGGTGGAAGGTCGAGGTGGTGTTCAGCCGCTCCGCGAAGCTGGTCCACCCCGAGGGGATCCCGAACTGCACGCCGCCGAACAGCGCGAGCGCGGTGCCCGCCGCGAGCCCGGACTGCAGCAGCCGTTCCGTCCGGCGGCGCCGGGGGGAGCCCTGGGCCTGTTGCCCGGGCGTCAGCAGGAGCCCGACCAGGCCCAGCGAGATCAGGCTGATCACCAGTCCGCCGGCGGCCAGCTTCTCGAAGTAGTACGAGAGGTAGCCGAGGGTCTTCGTCTGGTAGATGCCGAAGAGGGTGAGGACCGCCATCGCGCCGATGACCAGGACCAGCATCACCTGTCCGGTGGCGGTGCGCCGGTTCGACCGCAGGGAGGCGGCCAGCAGGGCCGCCAGGGCGCATCCGATGAGGACCGGGCGGTCGGGGACGACCATCGGGCCGGCGAGGTTGGAGGTCTTGGAGACGTCCAGCTTGGTCAGCACGGAGAAGATGCTGGGCAGTCCCGCGAGCAGGGTGCCGGCCGCGAGGGCCGTGAGGAGCAGACCGCGGCGGGGGGCGAAGCGCCGCCGGTGGACGACGAGGACCGCGGCCAGGCCGAGGCCGAGCAGGGCCCCGTAGAGGTTGTAGACGAAGGTGACGGTCACCAGGCCGGCCACCGCGACGAGGGCGAACTCGACCCGGCCCATCGCGGGCCGCACGAGCAGCGCCAGTCCGACGGCGAGGAAGAGCAGTCCGACGATCTCGGAGTCGAACCCCCGGTCGACGAGGGTCGACATGGTGCTGGTCGCCATCACCGTCGCCACGGTGACGCAGACCGCCGCGGCGCGCCAGCCGCGCAGGCGCGGGCCGCCGATCCAGCGGGCGGCCCAGACCAGGAGGGCGCAGAGCAGGGCGTAGGCGCCGATGACGTACAGGAGGTACCGGTTCATCATCTCGGCGGTGGGGCCGCCGTCGGTCGAGGACTTCACGAGGACGTCGGTCCACGCCAGCAGGAAGTGGGTGCCCTGCGGGTAGACGGCCTCCGCGGGGGTCATCATGAACGCCTTGGCGGCCTCCTGGTGGAGGAAGTTGTAGCCGCCCACGTGGTGGATGCCGTCGAAGTACGAGAAGTGCCCCATCCGGTCCTCGGACGTGACGAAGAAGGCCAGCCGCTCGGTGATCGACTTACCGGCGAGCGGGTGGTGCATGTAGTGCCAGACCGCCCCGAAGGTGCCGAGCACCAGCGCGTCCGTGCCGCGCAGCCGCAGCGGGATGTGCGGGCGGCGGCCGGACAGCCAGCCGCAGACGGACACCACGGTCAGCAGGAATCCGGCGCCGGGGACCGGGGACAGCCCCCACGGCCAGACGGAGAAGAGCAGTCCGAAGGCCATGACGGCGCCGCAGAGGAGGAAGCCGGAGACGACCAGACGGTCGAGCAGTCCGCCGCCCACCCGGATCAGGGAGGCGATCGCCAGGACCAGGACGGGGATCAGCACCACGTCCAGGCTGAGCGCGTCGAGGAGCAGCGGCAGGGCCCAGGAGAGGGCCAGGGCCGCGGCGAGGACGGGCCAGCGCCGCTGTGCGGGGGTCCCGGCGGGGCCGCCGGGTGCTCCCGTCCGCGGGTTCTCGGCGTTTCTACGGGTCAAAAGGGCAGGGCGGGTCGCCACGGGAGACGGGAACCTTCCATCGTGCGCACGGGAGCCGGATGAGGGGCCTGGACTTCGCGGCCCGATCCGGCCATGTGCGGCCCGGCCAATCAATCCCCCAACGGCGGAGTCTTCGGATCATAACGCGGGGAGGGGGCCGAACGAGGTACGGCCCGCCCCGTCCCGGTGGGGACGCGGACGGGCCGTACGGGCCTGGCGGCGGTCCTCGCGGCCCCGGGGGGCCGGTGCGGACCGGGTCTTCCGGCGCCGGAATTCGGGACGGAAGTCCCGGCCGGGGCGATCAGAAGACGGACTCGGCCTCGTACATGCGGTCCTCGGGGACCGTCTTCAGCTCGGTGACGGCGTCGGCCAGCGGGGCCATGACGATGTCGGTGCCGCGCAGGGCGGTCATGTTGCCGAAATCACCGCGGTGGACGCCCTCGACCGCGTGCCAGCCGAAGCGGGTCGCGAGGACGCGGTCGTAGGCGGTGGGGGTGCCGCCGCGCTGGACGTGGCCGAGGATGACCGGGCGGGCCTCCTTGCCGAGGCGGCGCTCCAGCTCGACGGCGAGGCGGTTGCCGATGCCGGCGAAGCGCTCGTGGCCGTACTGGTCGATCGCGCCCTTCTCGTACGGCATGGAGCCCTCGCCGGGGTGCGCGCCTTCGGCCACGCAGATGACGGCGAACTTCTTGCCGCGGGCGAACCGTTCCTCCACCATCTTGACCAGGGCGTCCACCTCGAACGGGCGCTCCGGCAGGCAGATGCCGTGGGCGCCGCCGGCCATGCCGGACTCCAGGGCGATCCAGCCCGCGTGCCGGCCCATGACCTCGACGACCATGACGCGCTGGTGCGATTCGGCGGTGGTCTTGAGGCGGTCGATGGCCTCCGTGGCGACCATGACGGCGGTGTCGAAGCCGAAGGTGCGGTCGGTGGAGGAGATGTCGTTGTCGATGGTCTTCGGTACGCCGACGACGGGCATGCCGGCGTCCGACAGCATCCGGGCGGCCGTCAGGGTGCCCTCGCCGCCGATCGGGATCAGGGCGTCGATGCCGTAGCGCTTCGCCAGCTCGACGGCGTTCTCGGCCGCTTCGTGGAGGCGGGCGCGCTCCATGCGGGCGGATCCGAGGATCGTGCCGCCGCGGGCGAGGATGCCGCTGACCGCGTTGATGTCGAGGGGGCGGTAGTTGCCGTCGAGGAGGCCCTTGAAGCCGTCCTCGAAGCCGATGACCTCGTCGCCGTGCCCGACCACGGCACGGTGTACGACCGACCGGATGACAGCGTTCAGGCCCGGGCAGTCGCCGCCTGCGGTGAGAACTCCGATACGCATCGTGCTGTGTCTCCTGCTCCTGGTCGTACGTGGCTGTTCGCGTGCGGGCGTCCAGCCAACGCGACATATGAGGTGCCATATGAAGGGCATATTGATGAAGCCTGTCCGATTGTTCCACGGGCCCCGGGGGGTACGCGCTTCGTGACCCGCCACCCGCGGGGGGCCCGCAGGGCCTTTCGGCCCCTTGCTTCAGGCCCTTGTCCCGGCGGGCGTCCTAAGGAATCACAGGGGTATTGTCAAGAGGTCAAGCCCACATTTACTGGGACAACCGACTCGAATTGGGACGGAGAGCACGCGTGACGCGCAGCGTGTACGTGACGGGGATCGAGCGGGGGGACGGCCGCCAGGTCGTCGAGCTGGGCATCATGGAGCTCCTGACCCGCCAGACAGGCCGGGTGGGCGTGTACCGCCCCCTGTTGCACGACGGGCCCGACCGGCTCTTCGACCTCCTCAAGGGCCGGTACCGGATCGAGCAGGACGCCTCCACGGCCTACGGCATGGAGTACCACGAGGCCTCCGCCATCCTGGCCGAGAAGGGCACCGACGAACTCGTCTCCCAGCTCGTCGGCCGCTACCACAAGGTGGCGCGCGACTACGAGGTCATGCTGGTCCTCGGCACCGACTACGCCGACACCAACCTCCCGGACGAGCTGGCGCTCAACGCCCGCCTCGCCAACGAGCTGGGCGCACTGGTCATCCCCGTCGTGGGCGGCACCAAGCACCCCGCCGAGGCCGTGCGCGCCGAGACCCGCAACGCCTACCGCGCGTACGCGGCCCTGGGCTGCCACGTGGGCGCGATGGTCGTCAACCGGGTCGCCGCCGAGGACCGCGACGTGATAGCCGAGCGCCTCGCCGCCCGGCTTCCCGTG
The DNA here is from genome assembly GCF_042722885.1 of Streptomyces sp. NPDC058401. Classification (NCBI taxonomy): domain Bacteria; kingdom Bacillati; phylum Actinomycetota; class Actinomycetes; order Kitasatosporales; family Streptomycetaceae; genus Streptomyces; species Streptomyces sp. NPDC058401. Next base: position 27,523 of record NZ_JBHXKA010000097.1, on the reverse strand, counting down.
CCCTGCTACGTCCTGCCGGACGACAAGCACCTGTCCGCCCCGACGGTCGCCCAGATCACCCGGGCGCTCGGCGGCGAGGTCCTCCTCGGCGACGAGGCCGGACTGGCCCGCGACGCCCTGGACTTCGTCTTCGGCGGAGCGATGCTGCCGAACTTCCTGAACGCCCTGACCCCCGGCTGCCTGGTCGTCACCCCCGGGGACCGCTCCGACCTGGTCATCGGCGCGCTCGCCGCGCACACCTCCGGCACCCCGCCGATCGCCGGCGTACTGCTGACGCTGAACGAGCGCCCCGGCAAGGACATCCTGACGCTGGCCTCCAAGCTGGCCCCGGGCACCCCGGTGGTCTCGGTGGCGGGCAACAGCTTCCCCACGGCCGCCGAACTCTTCTCCCTGCAGAGCCGGCTCAACTCCGCGACCCCGCGCAAGCTGGAGAGCGCGCTCGGCCTGTTCGAGCGCCACGTGGACACCGCCGAGCTGCGCGAGGTGCTCTCGGTGGCCCGCTCCGAGCGGGTCACCCCGATGATGTTCGAGAACCAGCTGCTGGAGCAGGCCCGCTCCGAGCGCCGCCGCGTGGTCCTCCCCGAGGGCACCGAGGAGCGCGTGCTGCGCGCCGCGGACGTGGTGCTGCGCCGCGGGGTCTGCGACATCACCCTGCTGGGCGAGGAGCAGGCGATCCTGAAGAAGGCCGCCGACCTGGGCATCGACATCTCGGCCGCCCAGCTCATCGACCCGGCCACCTCCCCGCTGCGGGAACGGTTCGCCGAGTACTACGCCAAGGCCCGCGCCCACAAGGGCATGACGGTCGAGCTGGCCCACGACGTGGTCACCGACGTGAACTACTTCGGCACCCTGATGGTCCAGGAGGGCCTCGCCGACGGCATGGTCTCCGGCTCGGTGCACTCCACCGCCGCCACCATCCGCCCGGCCTTCGAGATCATCAAGACCAAGCCCGACGCCTCCATCGTCTCCTCGGTCTTCTTCATGTGCCTCGCCGACAAGGTCCTCGCGTACGGCGACTGCGCCGTGAACCCGGACCCCAACGCCGAGCAGCTCGCCGACATCGCCGTCCAGTCGGCCACCACCGCCGCCGCGTTCGGCCTGGAGCCGCGGATCGCGATGCTCTCGTACTCGACCGGCACCTCCGGCTCGGGCGCCGACGTGGACAAGGTCCGCAAGGCCACCGAGATCGTCCGCGCGCAGCGCCCCGACCTGCTGATCGAGGGGCCGATCCAGTACGACGCGGCCGTGGAGCCCTCGGTCGCCGCGACCAAGCTGCCCGAGTCCGAGGTGGCCGGCCGCGCGACGGTGCTGATCTTCCCCGACCTCAACACCGGCAACAACACGTACAAGGCCGTGCAGCGCTCGGCCGGCGCCGTGGCGGTCGGACCGGTCCTGCAGGGTCTGCGCAAGCCGGTCAACGACCTCTCGCGCGGCGCCCTGGTCCAGGACATCGTCACCACCGTGGCCATCACCGCGATCCAGGCGCAGGGCGCTCCGGCCCCCACCGCCTGACCCGCCCCACCGAGCCCCCCACCGCAAAGGAAAGACCCTCATCGTGACCGCATCGCGCGTACTCGTCCTCAACTCCGGCTCCTCGTCGGTGAAGTACCAGCTGCTCGACATGGCGGACTCCTCCCGCCTGGCGGTCGGCCTGGTGGAGCGCATCGGCGAGGAAACCTCCCGGCTCAGCCACGAGCCGCTGACCGGCCCGGGCGCCGCGGGCGGCAAGCGCGTGACGGAGGGTCCGATCGCCGACCACGCGGCGGCGCTGCGGGCCGTCTCGGCGGAGCTCGCCGCCGACGGGCTGGGCCTGGACTCCCCCGAGCTGGCCGCCGTGGGCCACCGGGTGGTGCACGGCGGGACCAAGTTCACCCACCCGACGCTGATCGACGACGCCGTCCTGGCCGAGATCCGCGCCCTGATCCCGCTCGCCCCGCTGCACAACCCGGCGAACGTCACCGGCATCGAGGTGGCGCGGGAGCTGCGCCCCGACCTGCCGCAGGTCGCCGTCTTCGACACGGCCTTCCACTCGACCATGCCGGAGCACGTGGCGCGGTACGCGATCGACGCCGCGACCGCCGACAAGTACTCCATCCGGCGGTACGGGTTCCACGGCACCTCGCACGCCTACGTCGCCCGGGCCACGGCCCGGCTCCTCGGCAAGGCCGAGGAGGACGTGAACGTGATCGTCCTCCACCTGGGCAACGGCGCCTCGGCCTCGGCCGTGCACGGCGGGGTCTGCGTGGAGACCTCCATGGGGCTGACCCCGCTGGAGGGCCTGGTCATGGGCACCCGTTCGGGGGATCTGGACCCGGCGGTCGTCTTCCACCTGGCACGGGTGGGGGGCATGTCCATCGACGAGATCGACTCGCTGCTCAACAAGAAGAGCGGTCTGCTGGGTCTGTGCGGCGACAACGACATGCGCGAGGTGCAGCGGCGGGCGGCGGAGGGCGACGCCTCCGCACGGCTGGCGCTGGCCTCGTACATCCACCGTCTGAAGAAGTACATCGGTGCCTACTCGGCGGTCCTCGGCCGGGTGGACGCGGTCGCCTTCACGGCGGGAGTGGGCGAGAACTCCGCCGAAATCCGGGAGATGGCCCTGGCCGGCCTGGCCGAACTGGGCCTGGCGCTCGACCTGGAGGCGAACTCGGTTCGGTCCCCCGAGCCGCGCCTGGTGTCCGCGGAGTACGCGCGGGTGGCCGTGGCCGTGGTCCCCACGGACGAGGAACTGGAGATCGCCAGCCAGACGTACGCGCTGGTTACCGGGTAGTCACTTTGGACTTTCCGCCAGACGGAATATTCCGCTACGAAACAAACCGATAGGATCCGCTCCATGCGCCGTTCCAAAATCGTCTGCACGCTGGGCCCCGCCGTCGACTCTTACGAGCAGCTGAAAGCTCTCGTAGAGGCCGGTATGAACGTGGCCCGATTCAACTTCAGCCACGGCTCCCAGGCAGAACACCAGGAGCGGTACGACCGCGTCCGGAAGGTCTCCGAGGACACCGGGCGCGCCGTCGGCGTCCTCGCCGACCTCCAGGGCCCGAAGATCCGCCTGGAGACCTTCGCCGAGGGTCCCGTCGAGCTCGTCCGCGGTGACGAGTTCACCATCACCACCGAGGACGTCGCCGGAGACAAGTCGATCTGCGGCACGACCTACAAGGGTCTGCCGGGCGACGTCTCCAAGGGCGACCAGGTCCTGATCAACGACGGCAACGTCGAGCTCCGGGTGACCTCGGTCGAGGGCCCCCGGGTCAAGACCATCGTCATCGAGGGCGGTGTCATCTCGGACCACAAGGGCATCAACCTGCCGGGTGCCGCCGTCAACGTCCCGGCCCTCTCCGAGAAGGACATCGACGACCTCCGCTTCGCCCTGCGGATGGGCTGCGACATGGTCGCCCTCTCCTTCGTGCGTGACGCGAACGACGTCAAGGACGTCCACAAGGTCATGGACGAGGAGGGCCGCCGGGTCCCCGTCATCGCCAAGGTCGAGAAGCCGCAGGCCGTCGCCAACATGGAGGGCGTCGTCGACGCCTTCGACGCGGTCATGGTCGCCCGTGGCGACCTCGCCGTCGAGTACCCGCTCGAGAAGGTCCCGATGGTGCAGAAGCGCCTCGTGGAGATGTGCCGCCGCAACGCCAAGCCGGTGATCGTCGCGACCCAGATGATGGAGTCGATGATCACCAACTCGCGCCCGACGCGCGCGGAGGCCTCCGACGTCGCCAACGCGATCCTCGACGGCGCGGACGCGGTCATGCTGTCCGCCGAGTCCTCGGTCGGCGCCTACCCGATCGAGACCGTCAAGACGATGTCGAGGATCGTCGAGGCGGCCGAGGAGGAGCTCCTGTCCAAGGGCCTGCAGCCGCTGGTCCCGGGCAAGAAGCCCCGCACCCAGGGCGGCTCCGTCGCCCGCGCGGCCTGCGAGATCGCGGACTTCCTGGACGGCAAGGCCCTGGTCGCCTTCACCCACTCCGGTGACACCGCCCGCCGTCTGTCGCGCTACCGCACGAACCAGCCGATCCTGGCCTTCACCACCGACGAGGGCACCCGCAACCAGCTCACCCTGAGCTGGGGCGTCGAGTCCTACGTCGTCCCGCGCGTGGACAACACCGACGCCATGGTCGACCTGGTGGACACGGAGATGCTCAAGCTCCAGCGCTACAACAACGGCGACACCATGATCATCACGGCCGGCTCGCCCCCCGGCGTCCCGGGCACCACCAACATGGTCCGGGTCCACCACCTGGGCAGCGGCGCCCGCGACTGATCTCGCACCCGCCGTACCGTGCTTGAACTCTGCCGCACAGAGACCGAGGGCGGCACCCCCGATCCGATGAGGATCCGGGGTGCCGCCCTCGGTGCGTGCGGCCGCGCGAGGCCGTACGCGTCTACTCCGCCGGGCCGATGTAGTTCTTGAGGCCCGGGACGGTCAGGGTGCCGCCGAACTGGCCGGCCTGGACGACCTTGACGTTCGTGAAGAACGCGAACGGGACGTTCAGGGGCGGCGGGCTCTTCGGGGTGAACTCGATCGGGATCAGCCCGAAGAGGTTGCCCTTGAGGCTCTCGGTGTACATCGTCACCTTGGCCCCGCGGATCTTCGAGGTGGACCCCGGGCGGGACTTCAGGTGGGCGATGTGCGGGTTCTTGCCGACCGTCTGGTAGAGGTCCTTGATGTCCAGCGAGTCCGCGGTGAACTTCAGGACCGTCTTGGTCTTGCCGCCCGCCGTCTTCACCTCGACGATGCCCTCGTAGTCGAGGCCGTAGAGGGTCAGCAGCGAGCTGTCCAGGTACCAGGGCTCGTCCGGGAGCAGCGGGATGCCCTGCTCCAGTTCCGCGGCGGCCAGCGCCTTGGCGTCGTAGGTCGGGCACGGGAAGGGTTCCTTCCCGTCCTTGCCCTTCCCGTCCTCGCCCTTGGCGCCCTCGCCCTTGGCGCCCTCGTCCTCCGTCGCCGTTTCCGGCACCGGCTTGGGCTTCGGTTTGGTCGCCGTGCCCGTCTCGTTCTTCGGGGTGGTCGCGGTGCCCTTGACCTCCTCGGAGAGCTCCGAGACGGTGACGCCCGCCGTCTTCGCGGCGTCGCGGATCGCGGCCGCGGCCGGGTCCGGAGCGGGCGCGGCGGTCGCGGTCTTCGGGGCGGTGGACGGGGCCGGGGCGCCCGTGAGGGGCTTGCCGAGCTCGTTGACCAGGCCCTTGATCGCGTCGCCGACTCCCAGCGGGTCCAGCGGGTTCGCCGCCTTGGCCGGGGGGACCGCCGCCGGCATGAGGCCGGGCTTCTCGGCGGGCTTCGACGCGGGCCCGGTGGCCGACGGGCTCACGTTCGGCGAAGGCACCGCGGCGGGCGACTTGCCCGGTGCGGGAGTCGTCCGAGGGGTCTTCGAAGGAGTCTTGGACGGTGTCTTGGAAGGCGTCTTCGCCGACGGGGAGGCCGATTCCGCGGGCTCGTCGGACCGCGTCACGCACGGTCCGGGCGCGAAGGGGATCTCCTTGTCGTCGGCCACGGCCAGTTTCGGCGCCATGCTCATGCCGACGAAGACCGCGGTCGGCATGGCCGCCAGGGCCATCGTCTTGCCGACGGGTATCTGGATCTTGGTCAGCAGCGACTTCCTGGGCGCCGCGTGGCGCGGGCCCTTCCTTTCACGGGACTCCGCACCCGGAGCCTCGCCCCGTTGCGTTTCGTCACCCCGCACTGTTCCTCCCGCCATCGGCGTGGGCAGTCGTCTCGCTCGCGTATGCCGTCGTTTCCGTCTCGCGCTGCCCCGGGAAGGCCTGGGGGATCGTCTGCTGCGTCTCCTGCGGCAGCGAACCGCCCGCGTCCTTGCCGAGGTCCACGGCCTGTGCCTGCACGGGCTGTGCCTGTACGGTCTCGGCCGGCCCGCCCGGCACCCAGGCCAGCGCGAGGCCGCCGCCGACCAGCGCGAGGGTGAACCCGACGCCGAAGCCACCGAGGTTCGACACCGGCAGGGACACCAGCGCCAGCAGGATCGCGGCGACTCCGGCGAAGATCCGGATGCCCTGCTGGAACCAGAGCGCGAGGCCCAGGGTGACCAGCAGGACGCCGATGATCAGTGAGCCGGCGCCGGCCGTCGTCGCCATCGCGAAGGTGACGTTGCCGAGTCGGACGTCCGCGTACGGGATGTAGCCGATCGGAAAGCCACCGAGGAGGGTGACCAGACCGGCCCAGAAGGGGCGGCGACCGCTCCAGGCGTGGAAGTAGTAGTACGCCACAGTGAGCCAGGCGTCGTCTTCGGCGCGCACGTAAACCGGGGCCTGGGGGTTCATGGACAACAGCTCCCTGGAAACGGGTGGTACGGAGAACGTTGTGGAGCCCGGACGGGCCGACGACGACGGTGGCCGTCGCCCCCGGCCCGTCCGGTCAGGAATCCGGACGGACTACTTCTCGTCCGGGTAGCACGGCTTGTCGCCGCTGAGCAGGCGCAGGTTGAGGTCGGGCAGGGTGAAGGTACCCGCCGTCGTCGCCCAGGCCTTCTGACGCACCTTCGTCAGCGTGGCGGTCTTGGCCCGCTGCGAGAACAGTCCGCCGTCCGCCAGCGTGCCCGAGGCGGGCTTGGTGGCGTGGCTGCCGTCACCGGCCGCTACACCGATGTCGAGGTCGCCCAGAACGGCGTCCGCGTCGAGCTCGGCGACATCGAGGTAGATGTTCTTCGCGACGGCGGCACGGCCCTTGTGGCCCGTCTTGAGCTGCATGGTGATGTTGCCGAGCGGGGTCGCCGTCACCAGCGACTGGCACATGTTGGTGATCTTGGCTTCCTTGAAGCCGGAGATGATCACCGGGTGGTAGGACTTCTTGTCCGACCCCAGGGTCGCGCCCTGAGCCACGCTCCCGTACTGGATCATGTCAGTGCCTTCGAGCGAATCGGCACTGACCTTGAAGTCCTGGCCCGAGACGCTGAAGGACGCCGCGAGGGCACCCTGCGCCAGACCCACACCAACCGCCGCCGTGGCGGCGATGCTCGGCACCATGACGAGCGCGAAGCGCTTCCATCTGGTCCCGCCACGAATCTGGGAAATCATGTTCGTTCCTCCTTCTCGGACGTACATCTCCGGTCCGGGCGGTGCCCGTCCTGGGATGGGAGAAGTGCTACGTCCTCGGGAAGGAGCGCGAGCGGCCGAGCCGCGGCAATGCCGCGTCCGTACACCGGCGTTCACCCCCGAGCGACAACCACTTGGCCACGCGTTCGCGCAACCTGGGGGGACAGGCCCCGCCGTATGACGGAGACCCCCCTGTCCCACGGCCGGTGCCACTGCCACCGGCCGGCCCGGTGGGGACCCTCCACCGCGGCTCCGGATGAGCGGCTCTGCGGGAAGGACCGAGCGTCGCCGATCGTGGTCCATTCACGGCCGGGGCACAAGGGGGTTCGTTACTGGCGGGTAACGGCCAGATAACCCGAGGGAGTCCTGACCATGTCGGGCAGCAACACAGGGTGTCACCATGGGCCACGACAGATCGGGGGAAGAGTGAACACACCGGACAGTTCACGGGGTTCGATTTACTGCGAGTAACAGCGGCCGCGATTACCAAGTTTTGGCAAAGCGCGGCCGCTGTTTATCTCCGTGTCAACAAATCACCGGTGGTGTGCCGGTGCTGTGTCGGTCCTGTGGTGCTAGAAGAGCACCCGTGCGAGCGCCGTGCGCGCCGAGGTGACGAGCGGGTTGTCCGGACCGACCACTTCGAACATCTCCAGCAGCCGGACGCGCACCGCGTCACGGTCCTCACCGAACGTCACCTTCACGGTGTCCACCAGCCGCCCGAAGGCGTCCGCCACGTGGCCGCCGGCCAGATCCAGGTCGGCCGCGGCGATCTGCGCCGCCGGATCCTTCGGGTTCTCGGCCGCCGCGGTGCGCACCGCCTGCGGGTCCATGTCCTTGACCCGGACGAACAGCTCGGCCTGGGCGAGGCCCAGCTTGGCGTCGGAGTTGGCCGGATCGGCCGCCAGTACGCTCTTGTAGGCGCGCACCGCCCCGTCCAGGTCGTCGGCGTCCAGCGCCTCGATCGCCTCGTCGAGCAGCGCGTCGTACGGACCGGCCGGCTCCTCGGCCTCGACCGCACCCGGACCGGCGGCGTCGGCGCCCTCTGCGGCGGGGTCCACTTCGACGCCGATGACCCCGAAACGCTCCTCGGCGATCTGGACCAGCTGGGCCAGGACCCCGCGGACCTCGCCCTCGGACACGAAGTCCTGGAACAGCGGCATCGCCTGGCCGGCGACCACGGCGAAGACCGCCGGGAGGGCCTGGATGCGGAACTCGCGGATCAGGTTCTGGTTGGCGGCGACGTCGAGCGCGGCCAGCGCGAGGCGGCCGTTCGCCTCGATGGTGAGCCGCTCCAGCAGCAGGCTCAGCTCCTGCCCCTGCTCGAAGCCCTCGGCGCGGAAGTCGAGGATGACCGGAACCTCGCCCGAGAGCGGGACGACGTGGCTCTCGAAGCGGGTCTCGTCGGTGTCGAAGACGAGCGCGGACGGCGGAACGGCCCCGGCGGGCGCGGGCGCACCGCCCTGAGCGGCCTTCCGGGCCGCCTCGGCGCGGGCCTGCTCGGCCTTGGCCTTGGCCTCACCGGCCGCCTTCACCGCGGCGAGGTCGACGACGCCGCTCATGGACATGTTTCTGGGCTGCATGCGTACATCCTCCCCCGAGTGCGCGCGCCGACGAAAAAGATCGGCCGAAACGAACCGATCGCGGTACCTGTCATGCTGCGTCTGTCGTGCTGTACCTGTCTTACGGAGGCGCCGGGTCCCCACCTGGCGCCGGTAGCTCTTCGCGTGGTTGTCGCTCTTACGCTACGAGTCGTAGCGTAACTCGCCGGACCCGTCCGCGGGCCGTGATCTGAACCACACGTCCGGGGGGCCGATCGGTCCTGCTACCGGCGGGTATGGTCCTGGCCATGCGCAACCCCAGCTCGGACACCACCTCCCCGCCCGGCCGCACCGGCCGCCCGCGCAGCGCCACGGCGGACGCCGCGATCCTCGCCGCCACCCGGGACGCGCTGGTGGAGCTGGGCTGGTCGAAGCTGACGATGGGGGACGTCTCGGCGCGGGCCGGGGTCGCGAAGACCACCCTCTACCGGCGCTGGGCGGGCAAGAGCGAACTGGTCGTGGACGCCGTCGCGGAGCTCTTCGACTCCCTCGAACTCCCCGACCGGGGCTCGCTCGAAGCCGACATCGAGTACGTGGTGCTCCAGTTCGCGGCGCTGCTGCGGCGCCCGGAGGCCCGTACGGCCCTGATGGCGGTCGTCGCCGAGTCCACCCGGGACGAGGCCCTGCGGGACCGGATCCGGTCGGCGATCGTGGACCGGCAGAAACGTCTCGTCGTACTGGGGCGCGAGCGCGCGCAGGCCCGGGGCGAACTCCCCTACGAGGAGGACGAGTCCCTCGCCTCCCCCACCACGGACCTGATCTTCGACGTGATCGCGGGCACCGTGGTGCACCGGGCGCTGGTGAGCTCCGAGCCGGTGGACGAGCTGTGGGTGGCCGCCTTCACGGCCCTGCTCATGTACGGCCTCCAGGGCTCCGCCGCCGGCCCTTCCGGCCCCGCACCGGCGGCGTGACCACCGCGGGCCTGCCCCCGTCCGACAGGGGCAGGAAGTCCGCGCACCAGGCCGGGGCCGAAGCCGTCAGCGCCTCCGAGCGCGGGTTGTGGCCCGGCCAGGGCCTCGGGCGCCCGGGCCAGTCGGCCCAGCGCAGGCTGTCGGCCTCCTCCGGCGGCAGCAGGCCGCAGGCCACCAGGGCCGCCCGGCCCGCTTCGAGCCCGGCGAGCCGGTAGCCGTACTCCGAGGAGTCCACCTCGTGGACGCGGGCGTCGGTGAGCAGCACCGAGGCCGCCACCCCGTCGAGGCCGCGCTCGATGCCCGCCCGCACGCAGGAGGCGTACACCTCGGGCAGCCGGCGGTCCGCCGGAACGGCGTCCAGGACCTCGCCCCGCCCGTCCCGGCCGGGTGGCTCGAAGTCGGCGGCGATGTACGCGTACGGCCCGCAGTTGGCCTGCATGAGCACGCGGACGGTCACCCCGTACACGGGGACGGGAAGGCGGCGGCCTGTCATGGCCGCCACCTTAGGGCGTGTCCGTCGGGGTCACGGGCGACGGGCCGTCAGAAGCCCGGCGGCTCCGTGTACGTGCCCCACTCGTCCCGCAGCAGGTTGCAGATCTCGCCCATCGTGGCCTCGGCGCGCGCCGCGTCCAGCATCGCCGGGATCATGTTCGACCCGTCGCGGGCGGCGGCCAGCATGGCGTCCAGCGCCGCCGTCACCTTCGCGTCGTCCCGGCGGGACTTGCGCTCCGCGAGCTCGCGGACCTGTACCTTCTCCACCTCGTGGCTGACCCGCAGGATCTCCAGGTCGCCGGTGACCGAGCCGTGGTGGACGTTGACGCCGACGACCCGCTTGTCGCCCTTCTCCACCGAGCGCTGGTACTGGAAGGCCGACTCGGCGATCTCCCCGGTGAACCAGCCGTCCTCGATGCCCCGCAGGATGCCCGAGGTGATCGGGCCGATCGGGTGCTGCCCGTTCGGGTGAGCGTGCAGTCCGCGCTCCTTGATCTGCTCGAAGATCTTCTCGGCTTCGGCCTCGATGCGGTCGGTGAGCTGCTCGACGAACCAGGAGCCGCCCAGCGGGTCGGCCACATTGGCCACGCCCGTCTCCTCCATCAGCACCTGCTGCGTGCGCAGGGCGATCTCGGCGGCCTGCTCGCTCGGCAGCGCGAGGGTCTCGTCGAGGGCGTTGGTGTGCAGGGAGTTGGTGCCGCCGAGGACGGCCGCGAGGGCCTCCACGGCGGTGCGCACGACGTTGTTGTAGGGCTGCTGGGCGGTGAGGGAGACCCCGGCCGTCTGGGTGTGGAAGCGCAGCCACATCGTCTTCTCGGACTTCGCCCCGTACACCTCCTTCATCCAGCGGGCCCAGATGCGGCGGGCGGCGCGGAACTTGGCGATCTCCTCGAAGAAGTCGAGGTGCGCGTCGAAGAAGAAGGAGAGGCCGGAGGCGAAGTGGTCGACGTCCAGGCCGCGGGAGAGGCCGAGTTCGACGTAGCCGAAGCCGTCGGCGAGGGTGTACGCGAGCTCCTGCGCGGCCGTGGCTCCGGCCTCGCGGATGTGGTAGCCGGAAACGGAGAGCGGCTTGTAGGCGGGGATGCCGTTCGCGCAGTACTCCATGAGGTCGCCGATGAGGCGCAGGTGCGGCTCGGGTTCGAAGAGCCACTCCTTCTGGGCGATGTACTCCTTGAAGATGTCGGTCTGGAGCGTCCCGTTCAGGACGGCCGGGTCGACGCCCTGCCGTTCGGCGGCCACCAGGTACATGCAGAAGGCCGGGATGGCGGGGCCGCTGATCGTCATGGAGGTGGTGACGTCGCCGAGCGGGATGTCCTTGAAGAGGATCTCCATGTCGGCGGCGGAGTCGATCGCCACTCCGCAGTGGCCGACCTCGCCCAGGGCGCGGGGGTCGTCGGAGTCGCGGCCCATCAGGGTGGGCATGTCGAAGGCGACGGAGAGCCCGCCGCCGCCGGCGGCCAGGATCATCTTGTAGCGCTCGTTGGTCTGCTCGGCGTTGCCGAAGCCGGCGAACTGCCGGATGGTCCAGGTCCGCCCCCGGTAGCCGGTGGCGTGCAGGCCGCGGGTGTACGGGTACTCCCCCGGCCAGCCGATGCGCTCGAAGCCCTCGTACGAGTCGCCGGGCCGGGGTCCGTAGACGGGATCGACGGGATCGCCGGAGAGCGTGGTGAAATCGGCCTCGCGCGTGCGGGCCTTGTCGTACCGGGCCTGCCAGCGACGGCGGCCTTCCTCAATGGCGTCAGCGTCCATACCTCTGAATTTACTAGGACGTCCTAGTAAATGTCGATGGCAAACCCCCGGGGACTCGCCCCGGGGGTCGGTGGATCACCGCAGGTGGATCACCTGGGGGCCATGAGGTCAGGCGCGGGCGGTGGCCGGATCGCCGACGACGAGGGGCTCGACCTCGGCACGGACCTTGCGCTCGACGAAGAACGCGGCGAGCGGGATGGTGCCGGAGAGCAGGACCCACAGGAGCTTGCCGAACGGCCACTTGGCCTTGGAGCCCAGGTCGAAGGCGAACACCAGGTAGATCATGAACAGCACACCGTGCGCCTGCGAGACCGCGAAGGTCAGGTCGGCGCCGGTGTCGAAGCCGTACTTCGCCACCATGCAGGCACAGAGGATGAGGAGCATGACCGCGGTCACGTAGGCCATGACGCGGTAGCGGGTCAGCACGCTTCGTTTCATGCCGTCGAGCCTAGCCGTCCGGTTTGCACGATCTTGACGGGGGCCGGGTCACCGGGGGCCGGGAGAGGGGGCGGGAGACGTGCCGGGAGACGGGCCGGCCCGCTCCGGGCCGCGGAGCGCGGGCCGGGACCAGGGCGCGTCGACGGCGCCGGACTCCGGGCACAGGCCCAGCTCGCGGAGCTGGTTGACGGCCGACATGGCGGTGAACAGCGTGCTCGGGTTCGCTCCGCCGACGTCCGCGCCGGCCATCGCCCGGGCGTAGCGGGCGGCGAACCCGCTCGGGACGACCCGCCCCCCGGCCAGTCCGAGTGACGCCTCCCCCAGGGCCGCGGCCTGCGCCAGCAGCCCGTCCAGGTGGGACACCGCTCCGGCGCCGCGGCGCACGGCGAAGGTGTGGCCGTCGGTGAGGAGCGCCGCCTCCCCCGCCTCGACGAGGACGGCCGCGGAGCCCAGCACGCTCTGGATCTTGAGCTGGTCCGCGTCGGCCATGGCGCCGCAGGGCCCGTTGTCCTCGTCGGACAGGTGCAGGACACCCGGATCCCGCAGGTGCACGACCACGTGCCCGGCACAGTGCCCCTGGCTGCGCAGCACGCGGACCGCGCCGTCGGCGAAGGTCCAGCCGGTGAACCGGAGCGGGCCGATCCGGATCTGCTCCGGCGGCCGCTCCTCGTAGGTCCGGGTGGTCTCGCCGAAGGGCCGCATCGGCTGGAAGAGCGCGACCACCCGGGCCGCGGTCCCGGCGGGGTCGGCCAGCGCCGCCGGTCCGGCGACCCGCTCGAAGGCCCGTACCCAGTAGGCGACCGGATCCCGCATCTGGGGCACGTCGGGGGCGGGTACCCAGTGCTCGGCCGGTACGCCCAGGGCGTCGGCCAGGTCGTTGTTGCCGACGTGGTCGAGGTGGCCGTGCGTGGTCAGCACCAGCGCCCGCGACCAGGGCCCGACCCGGTCGGCCGCTTCGAGCAGCGCCGTCCGGAAGGCCTCCGTGACACCGGTGTCGACGAGCACCAGGGTGTCTGCGACCCGGTGCACCAGGGCGTTGGCCACGTCCGGCTGCCCGCGGCCGAGGTCCAGGTCCTGCCCGAGGACCAGGACGGTCCGGTCGTCGATGTCGATCAGGTCACCGAGCGCGGTCATCGGCCCTCCGTGGTCCGGTCCGGACCCACCCCTGCCGAGCGTACGCCGACGGCGGGGCGGGCGCCGTCGGAGCGGGCGCGGGGGCCGGCCTCGGCCGCCGCCCGCGTCAGGCGGCGGTCGGTCAGGCGGCGGTCAGTGCTCCTCGAAGTCGGCCGCGGCCACCCGGAGCGGGCGCAGGAGCGCGAAGATCTCCCCGCACTCCTCGGCGTCGTAGGCACCCAGCCCGAAGTCGATCTCCATCAGCGCCTTCGTGGCCGCCTCGACCACCTCACGGCCCTTGTCCGTGATCGACGCGAGCGTGCCGCGCCCGTCGTTCGGGTTCGGGCGCCGGGCGACGAGCCCGGACCTCACCAGCCGGTCCACCGTGTTCGTCACCGAGGTCGGGTGCACCATCAGGCGCTCGCCGATCTTCGACATCGGCAGTTCCCCGGCCTTGGAGAAGGTCAGCAGCACCAGCGCCTCGTAGCGCGCGAAGGTCAGACCGTACGGCTTGACGACCGCGTCGACCTCGCCGAGCAGGATCTGGTGCGCCCGCATGATCGAGGTGATCGCGGCCATCGAGGGCACCGGACCCCAGCGCTGCTGCCAGAGTTCGTCGGCGCGGGCGATCGGGTCGAAGGCAAGGCTGAGCGGCTTGGGCACGCATCAGACCCTACCGGGCGGTCATTTGGCGGCGGGATCCGTCTCACGCCTCGGCCCGTCCGTCCGCCGCACCTCCGCGAGCAGCAGCAGGACGGCCCCGGTCCCCAGCACCGCGGCCGACGCGACCACCACGTGGACGGGCAGGAACTCCGCCGCGACCCCGGCGAGCGCCATGCCCACGCCCTGAAGGGTCATCAGCCCCGTGCTGAGCAGGGTCATCGCCCGGCCGCGCAGCTCCTCGGGCACGGCCTCGACGTACCACTGGTCGAGCCCCAGGGTGTACGCGTGGGCCAGCCCGGCCAGGACGAGCGTGCCCAGCAGGAGCGGCAGCCCGGGCCGGACGGCGTACGCGAGCAGCGGCAGCAGCGACACGGCCGCGAGCGGGGCCGTGATCCGCGAACGCGTTCGGGCGGTGAGCGCCGAGCCCGCCCACACCTCCCCCGCGATGGCTCCGGCGGGCATCGCGCACATCAGCAGCCCGAGCCCGGCGGTGGAGATGCCGAGGCCGGTGGCGTACGGGGTCAGCAGCGCCTCGGGCACGACCACGAACAGCGGCGGCAGCCAGGACAGCAGGGTCAGCGCCCGCAGCCGGCGGTGGCCCAGCACGGCGCGCAGCCCGGCGAGCGGCGAGACCCGCGCACCGGCGCCCGCGGACCGGGCGGGCCGGGCCCGGGTGCCCAGCCGCAGCAGGACCGCGGAGCCGAGGAAACCGGCTGCGGTGAGCAGGATGGCCCCGCGCGGGGCCAGCACGGTGAGCAGCAGCCCGCCGAGCCCGAAGCCGATGAGCTGGGCGCTCTGCGCCACCATGCGCAGCAGCGAGCGGCCCAGGACGTACGCCTCGCCCGCGCCGAGGACATCGGCGAGGGAGGCGCTGCGGGCTCCCTGGAACAGCGGCGCGACGAAGGCCATCGCGCAGCGCAGCACGAGGAGCAGCGCGACCGGGGTGCCCGGCGCGGCCATCGCCGCCGCGCAGGCCGCGCAGACGAGGTCGCAGCCGACGAGCACGCGGCGGGCGGGGAGCCGGTCGGCCAGCGGCGCGAGGAGGGTGCCGCCGAGGGCGTAGGGGAGGAAGCCGAGGGCGAAGGTGAGCGCGCTCATCAGGGGGGAGCCGGTGGCCCGGTAGACGAGGACGGTGAGGGAGATCTCGGCGATGACGACGCCGAGCACGGACAGCAGGTGCGCGGCGAAGACCGGCCGGAACTCCCCGAACCGAAAAACGGCCCGGTACCCACCGGGCGGCCGCTCGGGCGGCCCGGGGACGGGCTGCGGCTGCGGCTGCGGCCCGGGGACGGGATGCGGCTGCGGCCCGGGGACGGGATGTGGCCTGGGGACGGGATGCGGTTCGGCGGTGGGATGCGGCTCGGTGGCGGGTGCGCCCTGGTTGGCGGTGGTCATACGGTGCACCGTGGCGGCGCCTAGGCTGGGGTACCAGAGATTCGCCCCCACCCGAATCACCCGCCTCCGGCCTGGCAGCCGGCGAGGTCAGCCGCACACCCGCCCCGCTCTCACCGCCCGCCCCGACCTCGCCACCCTCCGCCGCCGCCCGGAAGCCCGTCACCCCGCCCTGCCGAGCACCGCCCGCCAGCCCACCGCCCACCCGCCTGGCCCCGTCCGGCGACCGCCCCGCCGCCCACCCGCCGGTCGCCGCCCGGCAGCCCGCCGCCCGGCAGCCCCTCACCCGGCCCGCCGGGCCCCGCCCGGCAGCCCGCAGCCCGCCGTCAGCCCCACCCGTCCCACCCCCGGAGGGACCCGTGCCGTTCCACTTTCGCTTCGGCCCCGCCGACCTGCTGCGCTGCCGGTTCTCGCTCTCGCCCCGCTGGGAGACCCAGGAGGCGGTACGGGTCCTGCTGGACCGGCGCCGGCACGCCTACCACCTGCCCTGGCTCCGCGGGATCCGCTCGGCGGCCGAAGGGCTGGACCTGCGGCCGCTGTGGCTGCTGATGCCGCGCACGGGACACAATCCGGACTTTCTCAGCCCGCCGCCGACGGGCCCGTCGGTCACCTTCGAGGAGGAGCTCGCGCGGGTCCGGGCCGCCGATCCGCAGGAGGCGCGGGAGGACCTGCGGCGTTCCCTGGTCTGCACCCCGGGCGCCCTGGAGAGCCCGGCCGGGCAGCGGATGCTGGCGGATCCGGAGCGGGCGGTCCAGGAACTGGCCGACCTCTACGAGCAGGCCTGGCGCGCGCTGGTCGCCCCGCACTGGCCCCGGCTGCGCGCCCTGCTGGAGGCGGACGTCCTGTTCCACTCCCGGCGGCTGGCCGCGGGCGGGCTGGAGGCGCTCTTCGACGGCCTCCACCCGGATCTGACCTGGTCGGGGAACACCCTCAGCATCGCCCGCCCGGGCCACCACGACCGCTCCCTCGACGGCCAGGGGCTCCTCCTCATGCCGAGCGCCTTCGTCTGGCCGGAGGTGGTGGGCGGCTACGACCCGCCCTGGCAGCCGACCCTGGTGTACCCGGCCCGCGGCATCGGCGCCCTCTGGACGGCCCCCGCGGGCCCGGCCCCCCAGGCCCTGGCCCGCCTCCTGGGCCGCGCCCGCGCCGATGTCCTGTGCGCCCTCGGCGACCCGGCCTCGACCACCGCCCTGGCCCACCGCCTGTCCCTGGCCCCTTCCACGGTCTCCGCCCACCTCAAGACCCTCCAGGAATCCGGCCTCCTCATCTCCACCCGCCACGGCCACCAGATCCTGTACGAACGCACCCCGCTGGCCATCGCCCTGACGGGCGGCTCCACCGAATCCGGCGCCGATTCCAGCCCTTCCGGCGTTTGAGGAGCGGGGGTCCGGGGGCGGAGCCCCAGAGGCAGCCCGGGGAACGGGCGAAGGGCGGGGAGGGGACGGCACCCCCACCCGGCCGCACCCGGCGGTGTCGCACCCCACCCCAACTGCCCGTTATGTCACGATGACCCGGCCCTCAGCCGCACCCTCAGCCGCGCCCGCACCCTCAGCCGCGCCCGCAGCCAAAGCCGCCGCCCACCCCTTCGCCCCGAGGAAGCCGGATGCCAGCCCGCAGCCCCCGCAGCCGCCCCGCCACCCTCCTCACCGCGGCCAGAGCCGCAGCCCTGACCCTGGCCCTCACGGCGGCAGCCGCCTGCACCCCCGCCCCCACCGCCCGGCCGGAATCCGCACCGCCCCACCACCCGGCAGGGATCGGCCTCGTCGACGAGTCCCCGTTCTGGGTGGATCCGCAGAGCGACGCCGCCCGCCAGGTCGCCGCCTGGGAGGCGCAGGGCCGCAACAGCGACGCCCAGGTGCTGCGCCGCATCGCCGACCGGCCGATGGCCCTGTGGGGCCCGGCCGGCGACCCCGGCCCGGAGATCCGCCGGGCCGGGGGGAGCGCCCGTACGGCCGGCCGCACGCTGGTCCTCGTCGCGTACAACATCCCGTTCCGGGACTGCGGGCAGCACTCGGCGGGCGGCGCCCGGGACGCCGCGGCCTACCGGAGCTGGATCGGCGCCTTCGCCGACAACATCGCCGACACGAAGGCCCTGGTGGTCCTGGAGCCGGACGCGGTCGCGCACCTGGTGGACGGCTGCACCCGGGCCGGCCACCGCGAGGAGCGGCTGCGGCTGCTCTCGGAGGCCGTCGACCGGCTCAAGCGCAACAAGAACACCAAGGTCTACCTGGACGCAGGCAACCCGGCCTGGATCCCGGACCCGGAGAAGCTGGTCGCTCCCCTCTACAAGGCCGGCCTCGACCACGCCGACGGCTTCTCCCTCAACGTCTCCAACTTCCAGCCCAGCGCGGCCGGCCGGGAGTACGGCGCCGCCCTGTCCAAGGCCACCAAGGGCAAGCACTTCGTCATCGACACCAGCCGCAACGGCGACGGCCCCCTCCAGGGCGACCCCGGCCAGGCCTGGTGCAATCCGCCGGGCCGGGCCCTGGGCACACCGCCGACCGACGCCACGCGGGACCCCCTCGTGGACGCGTACCTCTGGGTCAAGCGCCCCGGCGAATCGGACGGCACCTGCCGCGGCGGCCCCCCGGCGGGCACCTGGTGGCCGGACTACGCCCTGGGCCTGGCCCGCCGCTCCACGGACTAGCCGGGCGGGCCCGACAGGATCCGGACGAGCCGGCCTAGTGCCGTGACCGGAAAGGTTTGCCGGGTCGCGGTGTCCGGTGCGGTGCATCGCAAGGCGGAGGATCACGCCTCGTACTGGACGTACCGGCGTGGTCCGACAACGCGGCGAGGCGCCGTGCCGGGCGCCGCGACCCGGTAGACCTTTCCGGTCACGGCACTAGCTCAGCCACCCGTCCCGCGAGGCCGCCGACGGCGGTGACACCGGCGGCTCGGGGGCCGGAGCCGGCCGTACCCGGACCCACTTGGCCACCGACGGGGTGCCGTCCGCGTCCGTCACGAACAGCATGTACCAGCCGGGCGGCACCAGCGTCGGGTCGGCCGGTACGGCGACCGTCACCGTGTCGGCCGTCTTCTCCAGCCCGAGCTCGATCGAGCGCTGCTCCACGTCGGTGGTGTGCGTGACCGCGCTCGGCCGCATCAGCCGGGCCCGCTGGATCCGTTCCGCCCGCGGTGCCCGGAAGGTGGCGCGGCCGCCGGGCCCGAGCTCCTGCGGCCCCTCCCCCAGGACGGGCCGCAGCGCCGGGTCCCGGTGCAGGTACGGCGGGCTGTACACCTCCAGCCGGTGTTCGAACCTGCCCAGCCGGGTGTTGTCCTTGTCGGCGAAGAGCGGGTCGGAGCCGAAGGTCGCCACCCGCCCGTCGGGCAGCAGCAGCGCCTCGGAGTGGTAGTTGCGCCCGACCGTCGGGGACGCGGCGGCCACGAAGGTGTCGGTGCGCGGGTAATAGAACTGCGCCTTGCGGATGTCGCTGGCGCCGCGGCCCCGGTAGTCGGCGGAGCCGCCCGTGGTGAAGACGGAGTCGTCGGGCAGCAGCACGCTGCTGAGGTAGCGCACCCCCTGCGGCAGCCGGGCCGTCGACCGGAAGACCGGCACCTCCGCCTTGAGGTCGACGATCGCGGTGCGGTCCGTGGAGAGCCGGGACTCGCCGACCCCGCCGCCGCCGAGCACCATCACCTTCTGGTCCTGGGCCGGCGGGAGCAGGACGGACGAGGAGGTCTCCAGCTGGTCGGGGTCGGCCAGTCCGCCGACCTTCCGGTACTGGTTCGTCGCCAGGTCCCACACGCCGGGCTCGCGCCCCTTGCCCTTGGGCCCGTAGCCCGCGTTGGAGCCGGTGTAGAGCAGTTTGCCGCCCTGGGTGAGGAAGAGGGCGGGGTAGGTCGGGAAGTAGCGGAAGGGGCCCTTGGACCACTTCTTCGCCTTCGGGTCGTAGTACTCGTTGTCGCCGGGGACCACGTCTCCCACGTCGTTGAGCCCGGACACCGCGAGGACCCGCCCGTCCTGGAGGCCCACCAGGGTCGGGTACCAGCGGGCGTCCTTCATCGGGTCGACCGGTACGTACTTCTCCGCCAGCGGGTCGAACTCGTAGGCGGACTTGATGCCCTGGAAGTCCTGCTTGTCGGCGCTGAGCCGCTCCGCGAGCCCGTAGACGTTGTGGGCGTCCTTGCCGGTGAGTCCGGCCACCGTGTACTGGGCGGCCTGGGTCGTCAGTCCCGCGGCGCCCTCCCGGGCCGCCTCGACGAAGACGCGCGCCTCCGCGGCGACCACCTTCGTCTTCCACGGCATCATCTGCCCGCCGCGCCCGTGGGTGATCTCGAACCGCCGGGTGGCCCTGGGGACGGTGACGGCGAACTTCGACACGTACTCGACCCCGGACGGGGACCGGAAGACGGTGCCCTTCGCCAGCGTGACCGCCTTGTCGGGGCTCTCGTTCTTGACCCGCATGCCGCCGCCGGCCCGGGTGACCTTCCCGCCGAGCACCTCGTAGCGCGCGGTCCCGCCCGCCACCAGGAGCTGCCCGTCGGGCAGTTGGCTGTGGCCCGAGCAGAAGAAGTCCTCCGGGGTCGGGATCTTCTTGAAGCTGTCGTCCCCGGGGTCCCACAGGACGGTGGAGAAGGTGCCCCTGTCGAAGTTGCGCTGGTCGTTGCCGGAACCGGCGATCAGCAGCACCTTGCCGGTGCGCAGCAGCGCCGCGTGCATGGCGTTGATCCGGTGCTCCTCGGGGAGGCCGATCAGCCCCCACGAGCCGTACTGGACGCGGTAGCTGGACTGCCCGATCTTGTACCAGTGGTAGCGGTCCCCGGCGAAGGAGAGCGCGGCGGGTGCGTTGAGCGCGAGCAGCAGGGCGGCGGCCCCGGTGCCCAGGGCCGTCTTCTTGAACTGCTTCGAAGGCCGGTACGGCATGGCTCAGTTCCCTCCCGAGGTCGTCGCGAACGCCTGCTCCGGCTCCCCGCCCGGTTCGGTGTCCCCGCCGGGCGCGGCCCGGGCCGTCCGGGCGCGCAGCTCCGTGACGGCCCACAGGGCCGGCGGGGCGAGGGTGACGGCCAGGGCGAGCACCGCCCAGACGCGCATGGCCGCGTGGGTGTGCTCGTAGCGCACGGAGGCGGCGAGGGAGAGCAGGAGGACGGCGGCCCAGCAGAGGTGGATGCGGAAGGTCGCGGGCCGGTCGGGGCTGGCGGTGCCGCCCTTGGGGGTGACGACGAAGCGGCCCCGGGTGCGCAGGACCGCCGAGCCGAGCGACATCAGGTAGACGGGTGCGCAGACGGCGGACATGGCCATGCCGGCGAGGCCGCCGGAGCCCTCCGGCTCGTGGGGCGAGACGTTGTGGCGGCGGTTCCACAGGTAGAGGCCGACCTGGAGGGCGGCGGCGTCGGTGTAGAGCATCAGCCAGACCTCGGAGGAGACCTGGGTGCCGGAGGCCCCGAACCACAGGAACAGCACGCAGCTGAGGACGCCCAGCAGCCAGTTGACGGCCGTCATCGGGTAGTAGACGAGCATCAGGGTGTAGTTGAGGCAACGGCCGGGGGGCATCCGGAAGCAGCCGCGCCAGTACTGGCGCAGGAGGGTCTCGTACGTCCCCCTCGACCAGCGCAGCTGCTGCGTGAAGAAGTCGGTCCAGGTGCTCGGCCCCTCCCCCACGGCCAGTACGTCGGGGGTGTAGACGGACCGCCAGAACCGGCCGGTGCCGGGGTTCCTGCTGCGGTGCAGCTCGAAGCCGGTGGCCATGTCCTCGGTGAGGGAGTCGTAGAGCCCGCCGACCTGGCGCAGGGCGCTGATCCGGACGGCGTTGTTGGTGCCGACGAACATGGGGGCGCCGTAGCGGTTTCCGGCGCGCTGGATCAGCGCGTGGAAGAGGTACTGCTGCGACTCGGCGGCCTTGGTGACCGAGGAGGTGTAGTTGCCGTAGACCTGCGGGCCGACGACGAAGGCGATGTCGGGGTCGCGGAAGAAGCCGAGCATCCGCTCCAGGTACTCCGGGAGCGGCACGTGGTCGGTGTCCACGGAGGCGAAGTAGTCGTAGTCCCCGCCGTACCGGGCCAGCCAGGCGTTGTAGTTGCCGTGCTTGGTCCTGGCCCGGTGCGCCCCCTTCGCCGTGTTCCACTCGGGGACGCCCTTGCGGGTGAAGTGGCGCACGCCGAGCGCCGCGCACAGCTCCTTGGCGCCGGGGTCGTCGCCCTCGTCGAGCAGCCAGACGTCGAGCGGCCCGTCGTGGCGGACGGCCACGGCCCCGCGCAGGGTGGCGGCCGCCATGGAGAGGGGTTCCTTGCCGGGGACGTAGGTGGTGAGGAAGGCGACGCGGGTGCCGGGTTCGGCGGGTACCGGGACGGGGTCGCGGGCGGCCATCGTGGCGTGGGCGATGGAGACCACGTTGACCACCATGAACAGCATGATCAGGGCGACGGATCCGAGCATCACGGCGTCGAGCCCGACGAGCCAGCCCGCGCCGCCCTCGCGGACCGTGCGGTGCGTGGGCCAGACGAGGTAGAGCATCAGCCCGGCGGCGGCGACGGGGGCGAGCGTCATGAGCGCGACGGCCCGTATTCGGGTCCGGAGGTCCTCGCGCGCGAGCAGGGAGCGGTACTGCACCCGGTAGGCGACGGCGGGATCCGGCTCCTCACAGGGGCCGGCCAGCCGGCTGTGGGTCTCGTAGTCGAAGGCTTCCTGCCGCACGGTTCCTCCAGTGCTCGAAACCGAGGTACGTATCCCCACGAAAGGGGAGATGCCTCGGCCTGTCGAACTGGATGCACCCGACCGGGCGGTTCCGATCCGTGTCCTCGCGAGCAGGGCCGAACGGGTCGCCGGGAGCCGACGGGCCGGCGGACCGGGAGCGGTCCCTCAGCCGGCCCGGCCTCCCAGCAGGATCCCGCGTCCGGCGTAGAAGCGGTCCAGCTCGGCCCAGGGGACGGGCGCGTACCGCTGGGAGCCGTCCGGGAAGCCGGAGGGATTGTGCACCAGCACGGCCTCCTCGGTGGCCCCGACGGCGAGCACCAGGTGACCGCCCCGGGACTCCGGTGCGGCGCCCGGG
Organism: Streptomyces sp. NPDC058401; assembly: GCF_042722885.1. Lineage (NCBI taxonomy): Bacteria > Bacillati > Actinomycetota > Actinomycetes > Kitasatosporales > Streptomycetaceae > Streptomyces > Streptomyces sp. NPDC058401. The sequence continues at coordinate 5,137 of NZ_JBHXKA010000097.1, read as the reverse complement.
GTGCGGATCGACCAGTGGACCGACAGCATCGCCAGCCCGCCCCGGGCGAGCACGTCCCGGACGCTCCCGTGGTCCAGCACGGGCACCGACCGGGCGTCCAGACCCCACCGGGCGTTCACGTACGCGGCGAACGGCTGGTAGATCAGCCCCTGCACGGAGTCCCCGTCCCGGACGTACGCCCCGGCCGCGGAAAGCTCCTTCACCAGCTCCACCGACCCCGGCACCGGGAGCCCCAGACTGCCCAGCGCCATCCGCAGACAGGCCACCCCGCACATCCGCGGCGCCCAGAAGGCGTACTCCCGCGGGGAGTCCGCACCGGACCCGGCCCACAAGGGATCCCGCTCCGCGTCGGCTCCCGCGACGAACTCGGGCACCATCGCGGCGGACTCCCACTGGGAGTAGTACGGAACGGCATGCTTGATCACGGAGACGCTCATGCCTCCGCAGTCTGCCAGGTATGACAGGGGCGTAATACGCGTCATACACTGGAGCCGTGGCCAAGACCAGGATCAGCATCAGCCTTGAGCAGGAGCAGGCCGAGCGCATCAGGCGGCACGCCGAGCACGCGGGCCTGGACGTCTCCGCGTACCTCGTGCACGCCGCGACGCGCCAGATGGCCGAGACGGAGGCCATAGAGGCACAGTTCGCGGACGTGGACGCCTTGATCGCGGCCGCCGAAGAAGAAGCGGAAGCCGAAGCGGCGAACGCACCGCGGGCGGACGCGGCCGTCCCGGACCTGACCGAGCAGGAGCGGCGGGAGGTCGAAGCCGCCCTCGGACTCGTCTACGGGGCGGATCGACCCGGTGCGCGTCCCGGAAAAGCGGCGTGAGCGCGGGGAGGGTCCCCGTCTACGACACCGGGATGCTCATCGCTCTCGCCGACCGCAAGGCCAAAGCGGTCCACCTGCACGAAGCCCTGAAGCAGACCCCGCACCGGGCCCTGGTCCTCGGGCCGGTACTGGCGCAGGTGTGGCGCCCCCACCCGGCGCTGGTCCATGCCCTGGCCACGACGCTCAGGGACTGCACGGTGCCACAGGCCCGGACCTCGCCCCCGCCGATGCGCGAGGCCGGGGCGGGCCGTCCGGAGTGCATCGCCTGCGCGACGGGCTTCGACCTGGCGGACTGGCGGCGCGTCGGCACCACCCTGGGGATGGCGGCGCTCCCGCCGAAGAAACGGCCGGACGCGGTGGACGCCGCCGTGGCCCTGGCCGCCGCGAAGCACGGTAGTGCGGTGATCTTCACCAGCGACCCCGAGGACATCACCGCGTACCTGTCGGTGCTCGATCCGCCGGACGTGCACGTCCACGCCGTGTGAGCCGACGGGTCGTGCGATCCGGTCGGCCCCCGGCGAGGTGTCGACCCCCGGCGAGGTGTCAGCCCCCGGCGAGGTGGCGTTCCACCGTTTCCATCTTCGAGGTCATGCCGTCCGTGACGCCGGGGCGGATGTCGGCCTTGAGGATGAAGGAGACCCGGGGGGCGCGCGCTTCCACGGCGGCCACCGCGCGCTTGACCACGTCCATCACCTCGTCCCACTCGCCCTCGATGGTGGTGAACATGGCGTCCGTGTGGTTCGGCAGACCCGACGCGCGGACGACGCGGACCGCGTCGGCCACGTACTCGCCGACCTCTTCGCCGACGCCCAGCGGGGTCACCGAGAACGCGATCATCATGCGCGGGCCGCCTCACGGGCGCGGGCGGCGAGCACGCCGGCCGACTCGTCCCGCTTGAGCACGCGGTCGCCGTAGAGCCCGCCGAAAGGGATCAGCGCCAGCAGGAAGAACAGGGCGACCTTCTTCAGGGGCCACTTCGCCTTGAACCAGACGTCCAGCAGGAAGACGCCGTAGATGACGAACAGGATCCCGTGGACGATGCCGAGCGGCATCATCAGGTAGTCGATGTCCGAGATCCGGCTCAGCACCGAGCCGAAGAGCAGCAGCGCCGGGAACGAGAGCGCCTCCGGTACGGAGATGAGGCGCAGCCGGTGCAGGGCGGAAGCGGTCTTGATGTCCACGTGGAACCTTCGGGGTGGATGCCGGGGGTCCGTCCCAGTGTCTCAGCCGCCCCGGGCGATCTTGGCGCCGGGCCCGCGCTCCCGGCGCACCGGGGCGGACCGGGCCGGACCGTGCCGAACCGTGACGGATATCGGCCAACGGGCTCTGTTCGGTGCCGCCCGCTGCGGATAACGTCTTCCCGTGGCTCAGTTCCGACTCCAAGGCAGCAAGGTGCTCGCCGTCGACCTGACCGGGGACGCCGTGAAAGCGAAGAACGGCGCCATGGTCGCGTACGACGGCCAGATGGCCTTCAAGAAGATGACCGGCGGCGGCGAAGGCCTCCGCGGAATGGTGACCCGGCGGCTCACCGGCGAGCAGATGACCGTGATGGAAGTGCAGGGTCACGGCACCTGCTTCTTCGCCGACCGGGCGAGTGAGATCAATCTGGTCAATCTGCGCGGCGAGAAGCTGTACGTCGAGTCCAGCAACCTGCTGTGCACCGATGCCGGCCTGCGCACCGGCACCACCTTCACCGGCCTGCGCGGTGCGACGACGGGCAACGGCCTGTTCACCACCACCGTCGAGGGCAGCGGGCAGGCGGCGATCATGTCCGACGGCCCGGCGGTGGTGCTGCGGGTCAGCTCGCAGTACCCGCTCTCCGTCGACCCGGGGGCGTACATCGCGCACACCGGGAACCTCCAGCAGTCCTTCCAGTCCGGTGTGAACTTCCGCACGCTGATCGGCGAGGGCTCCGGCGAGGCGTTCCAGATCCGCTTCGAGGGCGAGGGCCTGGTGTACGTGCAGCCCAGCGAGCGCAACACCATCGGGGGCGACGTCTGATGCCGTTCCGCGAGATCAACTCGAAGATGGTCGAGGCCCAGGTCGTACCGGGCCAGAAGATGTACAGCCAGCGCGGCGCGATGCTCGCCTACCGCGGCGAGGTCTCCTTCACCCCGAGCCTGACCGGCGGCCAGGGCGGGGTGATGGGCATGATCGGGCGCCGCGTGGCGAACGAGCAGACCCCGCTGATGGAGGTCGAGGGCAGCGGCACCGTGATGTTCGGCCACGGCGGCCACCACATCCAGGTGATCAGCCTGACCGGCGAGACGCTCTACGTGGAGGCCGACCGGCTGCTCGCCTTCGACGGCAGCCTCCAGCAGGGCACGATGTTCATGGGCGCGCAGGGCGGGGTCATGGGCATGGTGCGCGGCCAGGTGACCGGCCAGGGCCTGTTCACCACCACCCTCAAGGGCCACGGCTCGGTGGCCGTGATGGCCCACGGCGGGGTGATCGAGCTGCCGATCACCCCGAACCGCCCGATCCACGTGGACCCGCAGGCCTACGTCGCCCACCACGGCGAGGTGCGCAACAAGCTGTCCACTGCGCTGGGCTGGCGCGACATGGTCGGGCGCGGCTCGGGCGAGGCGTTCCAGCTGGAGCTGTCGGGTCAGGGCGCGGTGTACGTACAGGCCTCGGAGGAGAAGCTGTGAACTTTGGTCCCGTGACCGGCGGACCGGGAGGTCCGACCGTCTTCGACCCGTACACCCTGCCGTCGGACGACAACGTCAACGCCTACACCTTCTGCGTGGAGCTCAAGGGGAGCCAGTGGTTCCTGCAGAAGGGCAAGATGATCGCCTACTACGGGCGCATCGAGTTCAACGGCATCGGCCACGGCCGCTTCGACCGGCTGCTGCGCACCAGCTTCCATTCGCCGCTGCACGCGAGCGACTGGGTGGTGGCCGAGGGCCAGGGCAAGATGCTGCTGGCCGACCGGGCCTTCGACGTGAACTCGTACGACCTGGACAACGGCAACCTGACCATCCGGTCGGGCAACCTGCTCGCCTACCAGCCCTCGCTGGCGCTCAAGCAGTCGATCGTGCCGGGCTTCCTCACCCTGATCGGGACGGGGAAGTTCGTGGCGGCCTCCAGCGGTCCGGTGGTGTTCATGGAGCCGCCGCTGCGGGTGGACCCGCAGGCGCTGGTGGGGTGGGCGGACTGCCCCTCCCCGTGCCACCACTACGACCACGGGTACATGTCGGGCGTGATCGGCGGCCTGCGCTCGCTGACGGGCATCGGGGGCTCCTCGGGCGAGGAGCACCAGTTCGAGTTCGTGGGGGCGGGTACCGTGCTCCTCCAGTCCTCGGAGATGCTGATGCCGGACAAGGCGATCGGGGCGGTGGGCCCGGGAGCGGCCACGGGCAACGCTCAGGGCGTGCCCGGACAGGCGCAGGGTCCGCTGGGGCAGATGGGAGTGCCGCGGATGCCGGGGCAGCTGGGTGATCTCCAGAGGCGCTTCGGGCTGTGACGCCGAGACGGTAGGAAAGCCGGGACCGTAGGTAAGCCGAGACTGTAGGAAAGCTCTCACTCCGCCGTATTTTTGTACGCAATTCAACTTCTTAGGTAGAGTTCTCTCATGGAGACCATCGAGACCGAGACGGCCACCCCCTGGCTGAGCGACGCCGAGCAGTGCGCCTGGCGCACCCACCTGGACGTCAGCAGACTGCTGTCGCACCAGCTGGAAAAGGACCTCCAGCCGTTCGGGCTCACCAACAACGACTACGAGATCCTCGTGAACCTCTCCGAATCCGATGAACACCGGATGCGGATGAGCGATCTCGCCACGTCGACGCTGCAGTCCAAGAGCCGGCTCTCCCACCAGATCACCCGCATGGAATCGGCGGGCCTCGTGCGCCGCGTGAACTGCGAGTCCGACCGCCGCGGGCTCTACGCCGTCCTCACGCCCGAGGGCATGGAGACGATGCGCAGGGTCGCCCCGCACCACGTGGCGTCCGTCCGCCGGCACTTCATCGACCTGCTCCCGCCGGACGCCCTCGCAGCGCTGCGCGCCGCGCTCGGACCGGTCGCCGAGCACCTGCGCGCGGGCCGCGGCAAGGCCTGAGGCGCCGGCAAGGCTTGAGGCCCCGGCGGGTCACCGGTCCGGGCCCCGGTCCGGGCCCCGGACCGGGCCCCGAGCGGCGGTCCCCGGCCGCAGGCCGGAGAATGGGCGGTAACGCTCGCTCGCCGGCCGCCGCCGAGCAACCGTAAGCGCCATGGCCGGCCTGAGGAGGTCACGCCATGAAGCGCACCCTGTACGTCTCGTCGGCCGCGGCCGCCGCGGTCCTGCTGGTCGCAGGACCGGTGGCGGCC
>NZ_JBHXKA010000096.1:8919-31863 GCF_042722885.1 Streptomyces sp. NPDC058401 | reverse complement strand
GCTCCGGGGTCGTCGACCCCGGAGCGCACCGCCGCCCGGTCGTTCGTAACAGTCCGGCCGTTCGGAAGAGCCCGGCCGCTCAGAACCGCAGGGCCCACGCGTCCACGTATCCGGTGTTCCCGGCGAAGGCGTCGAACACGCGCAGCTTCCAGACCCCGTTGGCCGTCTCGGACGAGGCGTTCACCCCGTACATCCCGATGAGGTTCGTCTCGCCCCAGTCCGTGTACTCGTCCTTGATCGGGTACACCGTCCCGTCGGGCGCGATCAGGTCGATCCGCAGGGTCCCGGAGTCCGGGTGCTTGACGTACACCTCCACGTCCAGCTGGGCCGGCGCGGCGCCCGTCATCCCGCTGACCGTGATCGGGGCCTGGATGGTCTTGAGGTCCCCGACGTTGTAGTTCGTTTCGTTGGAGAAGCGCTTCACGGGCACCTTGTTCGGCACGTTCCCCATGTAGAGGGAGAGCACCGGGGAGCCCTTGCCGGGGGAGAGCACGGCGCCCGTGGTGGCCTTGGCCTTCAGGTAGGCCCCCACCTGGGCCGGGGTGTAGGTCGGGTGGAGGGCCAGGTAGACGGCCGCCGCGCCCGCCACGTGCGGGCTGGCCATCGAGGTGCCCGACATCACGGTGTCCCAGTCGTCACTCCAGTAGGCCGCCGAGGTGATGGAGTCGCCGGGGGCGAAGATGTCCACCAGCGGACCGAAGTTGGAGTACGTGGAGCGCGCGTCGTGGATGCTCAGCGCCCCGACGGTCAGTGCCTGGGAGACCCTGGCCGGCGAGTGCGTGGAGGCGTCCTTGTTCTGGTTGCCGGCGGCCACCGCGTAGGTGATCCCGGAGGCGATGGAGCCGCGGACGGCCGCGTCCAGCACGGTGTCCGGGTCCCCGCCCAGGCTCATGTTCGCGACGGCCGGCTTCACCGCGTTGCGCGTGACCCAGTCGATCCCGGCGACCACCTGCTCGGTCGTGCCCTCGCCGCCCGCGTCGAGGACCCGTACGGCCACCACCTTGGCCTTCTTGGCCACGCCGAAGGTCTTGCCCGCGACCGTTCCGGCCACGTGAGTGCCGTGCCCGTGCAGGTCGTCGGCCACGAGGTCGTCGTCGATCGCGTCGTAGCCGTACCTGGCGCGCCCGCCGAAGTCCTTGTGGCTGATGTTGACCCCGGTGTCGATGACGTAGGCGGTCACGCCCTGGCCGGCCGAAGTCGCGTAGCTGAAGGAGTCGTTCAGCGGCTGCCTGCGCTGGTCGATCCGGTCCAGGCCCCAGGACGGCGGGCTCGGCTGGGTGGAGTCGAGGCGCAGCTTCCGGTTCTGCGCGACCGTGGTCACGGCCGGGTCGGCGGCGAGCTTTCGCGCCTGCTTCTCCGTCATCTTGACGGAGAACCCGTTGACGGCCGAGTCGTACGTCCGGCCGACCGTGCCGCCGAACCGTGCGACCAGCGACCGGCCCTGGTCCGTACGGGATCCCGCGCGCGCCGGGTCGAGCAGGACGAGGTAGCTGTCGGCGACGGCACCGGGCGCCCCGGCGTAGAGGACTTCGCCCTCCGGTGGAGAGGCGGCGGAAGCCCCGGTGTCCACCCCGAGCGCGAGCGCCGAGGCGAGTGCGAACACGGCTCCGTACCGCCGCAGTAAATGCGATCGCATGATCATTGAATCGGACCCCCCTGAGTCGTCCGCTCAGAGTGCTGCGTTCACAAGCTCCGCACAAGAGGCCCGCACAAAGGCCCGCACGCACCCCCGCACAAGGGCCCGCGCGGGAGGAAACAGGCCGTGCCGATCGGGGACCTTCTCCTCTTAGCGCCATCCGTTTACAGAACGGAATCTTTATGTGAGACCCCTTCCGAATCCGGACGAAAGATCCACCATGAAGAAGACGAAGGCAGCACTCTGGGAATTCCTCCAGGGCCTGGGCAAGACGTTCATGCTGCCCGTGGCACTCCTCGCCTTCTGCGGCATCATGCTGGGCGTCGGCTCCTCGCTCTCCAGCCCGGCCGTCCTGCAGAACCTCTCCTTCCTGGACAACGAACCCCTCCAGCTGGCATTCACCTGGATGTCCACCACCGGACTGGTCGCCTTCAAGTTCCTTCCGGTCCTCTTCGCGATGGCGATTCCGCTCGGCCTCGCGCGGGAGGACAAGGGCGTCGCCGCCTTCTCCGGTTTCGTCGGCTTCGCCTCCATGAACCTCGCCGTCAACTTCTTCCTCACCACCCGCGGCGTGGACTTCGAGGACAAGGGCGAGATCGCGCACTACGGCATCGCCGACGTGCTCGGCGTGAAGTCCATCGACACCGGACTGCTCGGCGCGGTCGCCGTCGGTGTGATCGTGGCCCTGCTGCACAAGCGCTACCGCACCAAGCAGATGCCCGACGCACTCGCCTTCTTCGGCGGCCTGCGCTTCGTGCCGATCGTCTCCGCCCTGGCCATGAGCCTCGTCGGACTCCTCGTCCCGCTGGTGTGGCCCACCCTCGGCAGCTGGATCGCCTCCGTCGGCACGGGCATCGCGCACGCCGGAGTCTTCGGCCCCTTCTTCTTCGGCATGGGCGAGGTGCTGCTGCGCCCCATCGGCCTGCACCACATCCTCGTCGCCCTGTTCCGCTTCACCGACGCCGGCGGCGCCGGGGTGGTCTGCGGGGAGAACGTCAGCGGCGCCCTGAACCTCTTCTACGCGCAGCTCTCCTGCCCCACCCCCTCCGGTGCGGCGCACACCGCGACCCAGTTCCTGTCCCAGGGCAAGATGGCCGCGTACCTCGGCGGCCTGCCCGGCGCCGCGCTCGCCATGTACCACTGCGCCAAGCGCACCATGCGCCCGGAGATCAAGGCGCTGCTCATCTCCGGCGTCGTCGCCTGCGTGGTCGGCGGGGTCACCGAGCCGCTCGAATTCCTCTTCCTCTTCATCGCCCCGTGGCTGTACCTGATCCACGCGGTCCTGGTCGGCCTCGGCTTCCTGGTCTCCGCCGTCCTCGGCGTGTACATCGGCAACACCGACGGCAACGTCATCGACCTGCTGGTCTTCGGAGTCCTCCAGGGCACGACCACCAAGTGGTACCTGGTCCCGGTGATCGCCGCGATCTGGTTCGCCGTGTACTACTTCCTCTTCCGCTGGGCGATCACCAGGTTCAACCTGAAGACCCCCGGACGCGACGACGAGCCCTCGGACTCCGGGACGGCATCCGCCACCGGCGACGCCGCCACCGGTGACGCCGCCGCGGTCACCGCCGACGCGAACGCCCCGAAGGCCGAGCTGGTCGCCGGCAAGTACGACCCGGTCGCCATCCTCGAAGCCCTCGGCGGCCCGGCCAACATCCACGCCCTCGACAACTGCATCACCCGCCTGCGCATGACGGTCGGCGACGCCGCCCTGCTGGACGACGCCCGCCTGAAGAAGCTCGGAGCCATCGCCGTGGTCCGGCTCGACGACCACAACGTGCAGGTCATCATCGGTCCCCAGGTGCAGTCCCTGAAGGACGCCCTCGGCAAGCTCACCCCGGTCGGCTGAACCATGACGCAACCCGGCAAGCACTACGATTTCGACACCGCCATCGACCGGCACGGCACCTGGTGCACGCAGTGGGACTACGTCGAGGACCGCTTCGGGGCACCGGACCTGCTCCCCTTCACGATCTCCGACATGGACTTCGAGTCCGCCCCCGAGGTGCTCGCCGCCCTGCGCGGCCGCCTGGAGCACGGGGTCCTCGGCTACTCCCGCTGGCGTCACGCGGACTTCCTCGAAGCGGTCCGGCACTGGTACGCCGGCCGCTACGACACCGCGATCGCCGCGGACCGCATCGCCTACGCCCCCGCCGTCCTCTACCAGCTCGGCCGGATCCTGGACCTGTGGTCCTCGCCCGGCGACGGGGTCGTCGTCCACACCCCGGCCTACGACGCCTTCCCGCGCCTGCTCGCGGCCCGCGGCCGGGAGATGCGCGGCGTCCCGCTCCACGACGAGGACGCCCTGGAAAGGGAGTTGGCCCGCCCCGACACCACCGTCCTGCTGCTCTGCTCCCCGCACAACCCGACCGGCCACGTATGGAGCGCGGCCGAGCTGGAGCGGATGGCGGAACTGTGCGCACGCCACGGGGTCGCGGTGATCAGTGACGAGATTCACTCCGATCTCGCGCACGCCCCCCACCGGCACCGCCCCTGGGCGCTGCACGGCCGCCCCGGCACCCGCTGGGCCATCGTGACCTCCGCGTCGAAGTCCTTCAACATTCCGGCGCTGACCGGCAGTTACGGCATCTTCGGCGATACGGAGTCCTGCGAGCGCTACCTCACCCTCCTGAAGGACGCCGACGGACTGTCCTCCCCGGCGGTCCTCTCCGTGGCCGGACACATCGCCGCCTACCGCGAGGGCGGAGCCTGGCTCGACGCGCTCAACGCCTACGTGGCCGAGAACCTGGACCTGGTGCGGGAGCGGCTCGCACAGGCCTTCCCGGCCCTCGACTGGCAGCCCCCGAAGGCCGGCTACCTCGCCTGGATCGATCTCCGGCCCCTCGCGGTTCCCGACGAAGCGCTCCAACGTGAGCTGATTCATACCGAGAAGGTGGCGATCATGCCGGGAACCGCCTACGGGCCCGAAGGCGCGGGCTTCGTACGCCTCAACGTGGGCTGCCCGCGCTCCAAGGCGGAAGCCGGCATCGACGCCTTGATCCGGGCGCTCCGCGCGACCTCCGGCACCCCTGCCGCAGCCACCGCCGGAGCCCCTCCGGGCGCCGGCACCGGGCGGGCCACCGAAGGGAATTGACCTGTCGGCCGAGGGGAGTGGGGCCGGACGGCCGATGTGCGAACGGAACGGAACCCTGCCGCAAATACGGCCGGTCCCCGGCCGGTTGATCTCGGCGGAAGGGAACTGGGGAACGGATCCGGAACCGGCTAGGGTGTACGCCCATCAAGGTCATGCGCCGCAAGCCGACCAGCCCAAGGAGCGACCCCGTGCCGAAGCCCGCCCCGTTCTCCCATACCGCCGGCCCCCTTTCCGGCCCCCTTTCCGGCCCCCTTTCCGGTCCCCTTTCCGGTCCCCGCACCGGCTCCCTTCCCGGCCTGCCCGGGGCCCTTCCCAGCGCCCTTCCCGGCTCCCTTCCCGGTCCCCGCAAGGGTCCCCGCCCCGGCCCCTGCGCCGGCAGACCCCAGGCCCCCGCCGCCGGCGCGGAGCCCGCCGCCACCGTGCTCCCGCCCCGGATCGCGGAGCCCCGCGAGGTGGCCCCCGCTGACGCGCGCGAGCTGACGAGGCTCTTCTTCCGCCGGCTCCACGAGCTCGACGAGGGCACCCCCGAGTACCGGTACGTCCGCGAGACCCTCATCGAGATGAACATCTCGCTCGTCCGGTTCGCGATGCGCCCCTTCCGCGGCCGCGGAGACGGAGGCGACCTCGAAGACCTGCTCCAGGTCGGCACCATAGGCCTGATCAAGGCCATCGACCGGTTCGACCCGGCCCGCGAGGTGGAGTTCGCCTCCCTCGCCATGCCGTACATCACCGGGGAGATCAAGCGCCACTTCCGCGACACCAGTTGGGCGGTCCGCGTACCGCGACGGCTCCAGGAGCTGCGGATCGACCTTGCCAAGGCGAAGGAGGAGCTGACCGGGCTCCTCGACCACCCGCCGACGGTCGCCGACCTCGCCGCGCACCTCTCCCTCACCGAGGAAGAGGTCATCGAGGGGCTCGTCGCCGCCAACGGCCACACCAGCGGCTCCCTCGACGCCCCCGGATCCGAGCGGACCGACGGCGGCACCGAGGGCCACAGCCTCGCCGAGACGATGGGCGCCGAGGAACCGGCGCTGGAGCTCGTCGAGGACATCCAGACCCTGGCTCCGCTGCTGGAACGCCTCAGCGAGCGCGAACGCCGCATGCTGTCGATGCGCTTCGGCGAGGAGCTCACCCAGGCCCAGATCGGCGCCGCCCTCGGCCTCTCGCAGATGCAGGTCTCGCGCCTCCTGACCCGGGTGCTCGCGCATCTGCGGGCCTCGATGCTCGCCGACCCGGAACGGTCCGGCGCCCCGTCCCCGCAGCAAGCGGAATCCGCTTGCGCGGGCGCAGCCGCGGCTCCGAGTGGCGACGCAGCGTAAGTGACATGACTCACTTCGCTGTTTGCAGAGGTTAAGTACGGGCAGGAGCGCTGCTGGAGCGGACCCGTCCGCCGGCCGACAGCGGCCGGAGCGCGGGTGACGGGCGGATCCCGTCGCGCTCCACGGCCCGCCGGCCGCACGCACGCCGGTGGGTCGTCTCCGGTACGACCCTTGAGGTGTATGTGTCCACGCTCATAGCCGAGCATGTGTACAAGGTGTTCGGTAAAGGACCCGACAACGGCGCGGCCGTCGCGAAGGCGGTCAGCGCGCTCGAAAGCGGCGCGACCGACCGCGACGAGCTGCGCGCCGAGGGAACGACGGCAGCGGTGATCGACGCCTCGTTCCGCGTCGAGCCCGGCCAGATCTTCGTCGTCATGGGTCTGTCGGGCTCGGGCAAGTCCACCTTGCTGCGCATGCTCAACGGCCTGCTGGAGCCGACCGCGGGCCGGATCCTCTTCGACGGAGAGGACCTCACCGCCCTCTCGCCGGCCGACATGCGCCGCGTACGCTCCACCAAGATCAGCATGGTCTTCCAGCACTTCGCCCTGTTCCCGCACCGCAACGTGCTGGAGAACGCGGGCTACGGCCTTGAGGTCCAGGGCGTCCCCCGGGCCGAGCGCGAAGGGCGGGCCGCCGAAGCGCTGGCCCTCTGCGGGCTCGGCGGCTGGGAGAAGTCCTGGCCCGACGAGCTGTCCGGCGGCATGCAGCAGCGCGTCGGCCTCGCCCGCGCCCTGGCCACCGACGCCGACCTGTTGCTGATGGACGAGTCCTTCAGCGCGCTCGACCCGCTGATCCGCCGCGACATGCAGGACCAGCTGCTCGAACTCCAGCGGAGCCTGGGCAAGACCATCGTCTTCATCACCCACGACCTCAACGAGGCCATGCGGCTCGGCGACTCCATCGCCGTCATGCGCGACGGCCGCATCGTCCAGCAGGGCACGGCCGAGGACATCCTCACCCGCCCCGCCGACGAGTACGTCGCCTCCTTCATCCAGGACGTGGACCGCTCGCGGGTGCTGACGGCCGACGCCGTCATGACCGGGGACCCCGGCGGCCGCCCGGACTGCGACTGCCCCACCGTCTCCGCCGGCACCCCGCTCGCCGACGTGTGCGCCGTCAGCGCCCGCGTCCCGCACGACGTCGCCGTCACCGCCGAGGACGGCACCGTCGTCGGCTCCGTCCCGCAGGGCCGCCTAGTCGCCTTCATCGGCGACGAGCGACGCGACGCACTGGAGTGCGTGGAGGTGGCCGCCTGATGCCCCGCCTGAACCTCGGATCCTGGGTCGACAGCGGTGTCGACTTCCTCCAGAGCCACCTGTCCTGGCTGTTCGAGGCCATCGCCTCGCTCGTCACCGGGCTCTACGACGGCATCGAAGCCGTCCTGAACGCGCCGAACCCCCTGCTGCTGGCCGGCATCCTCGCCGTCGCCGCCTGGTGGCTGCGCGGTCTGCTCGCCGCCGTGCTGGCCTTCGCCGGTTTCGCCCTGATCGACTCCGTCGCCCTGTGGCCCGACGCCATGTCCACGCTCGCGCTGGTCCTGGTCGCCACCCTGGTCACGCTGGTCTTCGCGATCCCGCTGGGCATCTGGGCCTCGCGCTCCGACAAGGTCAGCGCCGCCCTGAAGCCCGTCCTGGACTTCATGCAGACCATGCCGGCCATGGTCTACCTCATCCCCGGCATCATCTTCTTCGGGGTCGGCGTGGTGCCCGGCATCATCGCCACCATCATCTTCTCGCTGGCGCCCGGCGTCCGGATGACCGAGCTCGGCATCCGCCAGGTCGACGCGGAACTCGTCGAAGCCGCCGACGCCTTCGGCACCACCCCGCGCGACACCCTCGTACGGGTCCAGCTCCCGCTGGCGCTGCCCACCATCATGGCGGGCATCAACCAGGTCATCATGCTCGGCCTGTCCATGGTGGTCATCGCCGGCATGGTCGGCGGCGGCGGCCTCGGCGGCGCCGTCTACCGGGCCATCGGCAGCGTGGACATCGGCCTCGGCTTCGAGGCCGGCATCTCCATCGTCATCCTCGCCATGTACCTGGACCGGATGACCGGGGCCCTGGGCCGCCAGGTCTCCCCGCTCGGCCGCCGCGCCCTCGCCAAGGCGCGCTCCGCCGCCACCGGCACCGCCAAGGTGTGGAGCCACCGCCCGCAGCCCGTCTTCGCCGTGGCCTCGGCCCTGGTGCTGGCCCTGGTCGCCGGCGGCCTCGGAGTCTTCGGCGACTCCGGCAAGTCGCAGGTCAACGCGGCCGGCGGGGCCGGTGTCGAGAACATCGGCAAGGGCCGCAAGCTCAGCATCGGCTACATCCCGTGGGACGAGGGCATCGCCTCCACCTTCCTCTGGAAGGAGCTCCTGGAGCGCCGCGGCTACCAGGTCGACGCCCGCCAGCTGGAGCTCGGCGCGCTCTACACCGGCCTCGCGGGAGGCCAGGTCGACTTCCAGACCGACGCCTGGCTCCCCTCCACCCAGGCCGAGTACTGGAAGAAGTACGGGAACAAGCTCGACGACCTCGGCTCCTGGTTCGGCCCCACCTCGATCGAGCTGGCCGTCCCCTCCTACGTCAAGGACGTCAAGACCCTCGCCGACCTGAAGGGCAAGGCGGGGCAGTTCAAGGGCCGGATCATCGGCATCGAGCCCAGCGCCGGCGCCATGGGCCTCCTCAAGGACAAGGTGCTGCCGCAGTACGGGCTCGACGGCGAGTACAAGGTCGTCGACGGATCCACCCCGGGCATGCTCGCCGAACTCAAGCGGGCCTACGAGAAGAAGGAGCCCGTCGCGGTCGTCCTCTGGTCCCCGCACTGGGCGTACGCCTCCTACGAGCTGACGAAGCTCGCGGACCCGCAGGCCGCCTGGGGCAAGGGCGACGGCATCCACAACGTCGCCCGCAAGGACTTCGCGGCCGACGAGCCGAAGGTCGCCGCGTGGCTGAAGTCCTTCAAGCTGACGGAGGCCCAGCTCACCGGCCTGGAGGCCAAGATCCAGGAGTCGGGCAAGGGCAAGGAGCAGGAGGCCGTCCGCGCCTGGCTGGCCGAGCACCCCGAGGTCGACAAGCTGGCCTGACGAACGGGGGCCGGTGCGGCGCAGACAGTCCTACGGGGCTCCGCGCACCGGCCCCCGCCCACGGCCCGGGGCGCCTCAGCCGGCCGTGACCGGTTCGGGCGCCGGCTTCGCCACCGGCTCCCGCGCGGGACCGGACCCGGACCCCACCGGCCACCACAGGGAACGGCCCAGCAGCGAGGCCAGGGCCGGCACCAGCACGATCGACAGCACGAACGCGGAGAGCAGGATCCCGAGGCCCGTGGCGAAGCCGATCTGCCGGGTCGCGGAGCCCTGACTCGCGGCAAGGCTCCCGAAGGAGAACGCCAGGACCAGGCCCGCGGTCGCGATGGCGGCCGCCGTGTGGCGCACGGCCCGGGCCACGGCCGCGCGGGCCGGGCCGGGCCGGTCCATCTCCTCCCTGATCCGGTCGGTGATCAGGATGTTGTAGTCGGTGCCCAGCGCGACCACGAACAGGAACAGCACCAGCGGCAGCGAGAAGTCCACGCCCGGCCCGTCCGCGAGGTGCTGGAACACCAGGGTCGAGGCGCCCAGCGTGGCCGCGAAGCCCAGCCCCACCGCGAGCATCAGGACCACCGGCGCCAGCAGGCTGCGCAGCAGCAGGAACAGGATCAGCGCGATCAGCGCCGCCGCCACCGGGAAGACCACCTTCAAGTCCTTGTCCACCGCCGACGCGATGTCGGAGAAGACCGCCGCCGTACCGCCGACATGTGCCTCGGTACCGTGGGGCCGGTGCGCGGCCACCGCCTCCCGCAGCGGTCCGGAGACCAGGTCGCGGGCCTCCTGTCCGTGTGGATCGGCGGTCGGGAACACGTCGATGCGGGCCGCCCGGCGGTCCTCGCTCAGCACCGTCGGTGCCACCTGGCCCACCCCGCCGACCGAAGCCAGCGCGCGGGAGAGTCCGCCGAGGCGCTCGGCCGTCAGCGTGCTCCCGTCGGAGGCGGTCACGAACACGGCGGCCGGATCCGACACCCCGGCGGGCAGCGCGCGGGCGATCTCGGCCGCGGTCAGCGCCGAGGCCGTGTGCTCCCCGCCCGCGCGGCTCTGCCCGTAGTCCATCCGCATCCCCATCAGCCCCGCGGCCAGCGCCCCGAGCAGACCCACCGAAGCGAGCACCATGGTCAGCGGGCGTCGGGCCACCAGATCGCCGGTCCGCGCGGCCACGCCCGCGACGGGCTCCCGCTCCAGCGCCCGCGAGGGCCAGAACAGCCTGCGCCCGCTGACGGCGAGCACGGCCGGCATCAGGGTCAGGCTACCGAGCAGCATGACCAGAACGGCCACGGCTATCGCCGGTCCCAGCACCCTGAACTGGCCGAACGTCGCCACCCCCAGGGTGGAGAACGCGGCGATGATGGTCAGCGCCGCACACGTGATCGCCGTACCGACCCTCCCGGCGACCTCCGCCGCCGCGGCCCTGCCGTTCTGCCCGGGGTACCGGCGCAGCTGCTCGCGGAAGCGGAACAGCAGGAAGAGGAAGTAGTCGATGCCGATGCCCACCAGCACCACACCGATCAGCTGCGGGGTGGACGTGTCGAGTGCGGTCCCCGACAGCAGCGCGGCGCCGACCACCACCCCGGCCGCGGCTCCGCCGATGACGGTGACGACGAGCAGCGGCAGGAACGCCGCCAGGAGACTGCGGAACACCAGGACGTGCAGCAGCACGATCACCGCCGTCATGAGGGCGCCGACGATCTTCGACCGGGTCTCTCCCGCCTCGGTGGTGTCCGCGGCGTCCGCCAGTCCGCCGGTGAACCCGGTCCGCAGGCCCGCGTCGGCGAACCCGCCCCGGGCCTGGTCCCGGAAGGCCCGGTAGAGGTCCTGCATCCCGGGGTCCGTCGGGTTGCCGGTCAGCACGGCCGTCAGCAGCCGGAAACTCCGGTCGGGCGCCGTCAGGGCGGGACTGACCACGGGCTGTTGGGAGTGGTCCTGGCGGAAGGGCAGGTCGTCCTTCGACCGGGGCATGGAGACCGGCTGCCGGTTCAGCCGCGCGGCCTGCGCGTCGATCCGCCGCTCGTCGTCGGCGGTCAGCGCCGCACCGTCGGCCCGGGCCACCAGCACGGTCAGCGGGTTGGTTCCGGGGTCGGCCCCGAAATGCTCCTCGGCGACCTTCAGTGCGGCGGCGGAATCGTAGGAGCCGGGCAGGAACGCGCCGGTGCTCGCCTGCGTGGCGCGGAAGACGAGAGCCTGGCCCATGATCGTCAGGGCGATGCCCAGCACCGCCCACAGGGCGATGACCTTCCAGGGGCTTCGGGTGGCGAAGCCGGTCAGGGCGCGGATCAAGAGGTCCTCCGTAAGGGGGCGGCGACCGGGTTTTCCCGGACGTCCTCAAGCCCATCACCGGCCGTGCCCCGGAACATCGGGTCCGGGGAGGAACCCGACCCGGGACCAGGGGCCGGCCCGGCCCGCGGACCAGGACCAGGGTCCTGGTCGGCACTCCCCCCGAGGGGCCGACGTGCGCGGTGGACCCCGGGAGAGAATGGATCATGCTCATACGCACCACCGCCGGGCCGGCCGCGCGCCCGGCCACCCGGGCCGCCACCCGGACCCGGGCCTTCGACTGGACCCGCGCCCTCGACTGGACGAGGAACGACGCGCTCGTGGCCATCGGGACCGCGGCCGTGGACCTGTTCGGCTACTCGCTCGGGAGCACGGACCTGGGCCGGCCCCCGAGCGTCCACGCGTTCGTCCTCCTGGTGCTCGCGGCGCTCTGCCTGCTCGCCCGCCGCACCCACCCCGTGGCCGTGCTCACCGCCGTGCTGGCCCTCGACACGGCCCTGATCCTGACGACCTCGCTGTCCCCCTTCACCGCCGGACTCGCCGTCGCCCTGTACTCGGTGGGCAGGCTCCGCGGTCCGGCGGTCGCCGCGGTGGCGGCCGTGGCAGCCGTGCCGTTGCCGCTGGCCACCCTGAGCGGCAGTTGGACCGTGGCCGGCCGGGGCATGCTCAGCAACGCGGTCGCCGCCGTTCTCGCCGTCGGCGCGGGCGTCCTGACGGGGCGCTGGCAGCGCGAGACCGAGGCCAACCGCACCCTGCTCGCCGAACGGGCGGTGGCCGAGGAGCGCCGCCGCATCGCCCGCGAACTGCACGACATCGTGGCCCACCACATCACCACCATGCAGCTGATGGCCGGCGGAGCGCGGGCCAACCTGGCGCACGATCCGGAGGCGGCCCGCGGGGCCCTGGTCACCCTGGAGGGGTCCGGGCGGATGGCGCTGCGCGAGATGCGGCAGCTGCTCGACGTGCTGCGGGCGGGAGACGAACCGGACCGCACCCCGCCGGCCCCGCAGCCCGGAACCGGCGACCTGGACCGGATCGTCGCCGAAGCACGGCTGGGCGGCCTGGAGACCGGGTTCACCGTGGACGGGCCGGTCCGCCCGCTGCCCCCGGCCCTCGGGCTGACGGTGTTCCGCATCGTGCAGGAGGCGCTGACCAACACCCGCAAGCACGCCGGGCGGGCCCGGGCCCACGTACGGCTGACGTATCGCCCGTACGAGGTGAGGGTGGAGGTCCGCGACGACGGGGCGGGGGACCGGACGGTGCCTTCGCGGACGGCTCCCGGTTCCGGCTACGGTCTGATCGGAATGCGCGAACGGGTCGCCCTGCAGGGCGGCACCCTGGAGGCGGCCGCCCTGGACGGCGGCGGATTCCGGGTGGCGGCGCGCCTGCCGGCGCCGCCCGGTCCGGACGCGCCGGGGGGAGAGGGAGAGGAAGAACGCGGATGATCCGTGTGCTCATTGCCGACGACCAGCCGCTCGTGCGCAGGGGCCTGGCGCTGATCCTGGCCCCCGAGCCGGAGTTCGAGGTCGTCGGCGAGGCCGGGGACGGCGCCGAGGCGGTCGCCCTCGCGCAGCGGCTGCGGCCCGACGTGGTCGTCATGGACATCCGCATGCCGGTCCTGGACGGGGTCGGCGCCACCGGGGAACTGTCCGGGCTGCTGCCGCAGTGCCGGGTCCTGGCGCTGAGCACCTTCGACATGGACGAGTACGTGGTCGCCGCCCTGCGGGCCGGAGCCTACGGGTTCCTGCCCAAGGACGTCTCCCCGGAGGAGCTGACCGCGGCGATCCGCACCGTGCACACCGGTGAGGCCGCGGTGGCGCCGCGCCTGCTGACCCGGCTGATCTCCACGTACGTATGCGCCCCCGTGCGGCCCGCCGGACGGACGGCCGCAGTCCCGGCCGGACTCACCCCGCGGGAGCGGGAGATCTGGCAGCTGCTGGCCACCGGACTCGACAACGCGGAGATCGCCGCGGAACTGGACATCAGCGTCTCCACGGTCAAGAACCACATCACCGGCATCTTCGGCAAGCTAGGCGTCCGCGACCGGGCCCAGGCGGTCATCGCCGCGTACGAATCGGGGCTGGTGGAGGCCGCCGGCGGGCCGCGCTGAGCGCCAAGTCCCGGGGGAGCGGCGGGAGGTGCCCGGGCAGACACTTCTGACCTGCCGGAACCCCGCCGGAACACTGGAGGATTCACCCGTGCGCCGAGGGGCAGGTCCATGGCACAGTGCGATCAGCCCAACCGCACGACCAGGGAGTCTCCATGAGCGATCCGCACTCCACGCAGCTCGCGGCCGCCCCGAGCCTGATGGGCCCGACGGGTCAGGCGAGTCCGCTGCCGTGCTGCCCGGTGTGCGAGGACGCCCCGGAACGCATCTCCTGGCGTCAGCGTCCGGGGCAGCCGGTGGTTCTGGTCTTCGAGCCCTGCGGGCACCGGCACGGCTCACCGGCGGCGCCGGTCCTGGCCGTGAACCCGCCGCCCGTCACGGGCTGGGGACGGGCCCTCGCATGAGCTTGCTGACCCACTGGATGAGCCCGCCGTCGTACATGCCGGGGGCGTAGGTGTAGGCGTCGTGGCCGCCGCCCTCGTCCACGTGGAACATCGTCTTCACGGGCCCCTTGCCGTAGTCCTTGATGAACTTTTCGATCGGGGGCCGGTTCTGGACGTCGCTGCCCTTGGTGCCGACCTGGAAGGCGAGGTCCACCTCGGGACCGCCCCGGTCGATCAGCTTCTGCGCCAGCTCGGGCGGGCTGTTCTCCGCCTTCTCCTGGGGGTGGCCGTTCCACAGCCGGGAATCGGGGACGATGTCGGGCCCGCCGGCGATCACGGCGCGGAACTGGTCGGGCTTCTGCAGCACCGCCTTGAGCCCGGCGAACCCGCCGGAGGAGCTGCCCATGAAGGCCCAGCCGTCGCGCGACTTGATCGTACGGAACGTCGCGCGGACCAGGTCGGGGACGTCCTCGGTGAGCCAGGTGCCCATCTTCGGCTGGCCGGGGATGTCGCTGCCGTCCCAGTACAGTCCGTCCTTGTCCGAGCCCGGGTTCAGCACGGGCATGGCGAGGATGAAGGGGAGGCTGGCGCCCTCCTTGGACCACTTGGAGATGTCGGCCTCCAGCTTGAGGTTGCTCCCGCTCCAGTAGTTCTCGTTGAAGCCGGGCCCGCCGGGCAGCGCGATCATCACGGGGAAGCCGCTGTGCGCGTACTTCGGGTCGTGGTACTGCGGCGGCAGCCAGAGCCAGACCTTGCCGGTGAAGTGGGACTTCTTCCCGGCGAGGGTGGTCACCATCACCTTGCTGCCGTCCTCCGGGATGGTGCCGGACACCTTCAGCTCGGGCGCCGGTCCGGTGGGCATCAGGGTCAGCGGGTCGCCCGACGCGTCACCGGCCTTCCCCTGGGCCGTGGTGCGGGGCTCGTCGAGGTGCACGGTGTCGCCGGTGTCGTCGAACGGGTCGAGGTGGATCACCACCCCGGCGGCCAACCCGCACACGGTGACCAGCGGGACGGCCACCCCGAGCCACCGCCGCCACCGGGGCGGCCGGTCGCCGGAGTCCCAGGCCCCACCGGTGTGCCCCTGGACCCGGCCGTGTCCGTGCTGCGCCTCCCGGCGCGTGCCGTGCTTCATCGTGCGTGACTCCTGAGCCCTGTACGGAGGCGGCCGCTGCGGCTGCCGGTGTGTGAGAGCGCACGACGAAAGGAGCGGTTCGCCACCAAAGGTTATGAAAAGGGCAAAGAGCCGGTCACGCCCGCGATGATGAGGTCGATCCCGGCGAGGAACTGCACGCGGTCGTCGTGTTCGAGTCCCTGGTCCGCGAGCGCCCGGATGAAGGGGTAGTCCTCGGGACTGAGCTCCTTCCACGACTGCGCCACGGTGTCGAAGTAGGCGCTGCGGTCGGCTTCCGGGCCGAGGCTGCGGGCCCGCATCCGGTTCGCGGCGTTCTGGCCGGCGGCGCCGAGGATGTAGTGCACCAGCGCGGACGTCGCGGTGAACCAGCTGCTCGCGGGCACGTCCAGCGCGTACACCTGCCGTCCGATGGTCTCGAGGACCCGGAGCGCCACCGGGCCGGAGGGCTGGTGGGAGAGCTGGGCGGCGAGTTGGTCCGCGAGCCACGGATGCGCCTCGACGGCGTCGAAGAGGCCGAGGGCCACGGCGTGGATCTCTCGCGCTGGTCCGCCCGGCCCGCCCGGCCCGCCCGGCCCGTCCGGTCCGTCGGCGAGGGCGGTGGTGACGGCGTGCTCGGTCGCCGCGGCCAGCAGTTCGCCCTTGCCGGCCACGTGCCAGTAGATGGCCCCGGGGCCGGTGGCCAGGCGTTCGCTCAGGGCCCGGAAGGTCAGCCCGCTCTCGCCCGCCTGATCCAGCAGGTCGACGGCGGCCTCGACGATCCGCTCACGGGAGAGGGCGTCGGTGCGCCGCTCGGGCTTCTTGCGCGTCGGTGGTGTCACCCGTCCATTTTGACATGGATGGAATGCCGTTCCAGACTGTCTCTGGAACGGCGTTCCATACCGATGGGCGTCGACAGGCGACCCACGTGAAACAGCAGGAGGAACCATGGCACTGCAGGACCAGCCCGCGTACCTGATCAAGATGCGAGCCAAGCCCGGACTCGGCGACAAGCTCTTCGAGCTGGCCACGGCCGGGATGGAGAAGTCGGGGTCCTCGGACCGCTTCATCATCGCCCGCGAGGACGCCGACCCCGACGTGCTGTGGAACATGGAGGTGTTCCGGAGCCGCGAGGCGAAGGACGCCTACGAGAACAGCCCCCTGGCGGACGAACTCCGCGACGAGATCATCGGCCTGCTCGCCGAGCCGCCGGTGCGGATCGAAGTCCACCCGTACTCCGCCCTGCCCGCGGGCCCGGCCTGAGCGGACCGGCTTGAGCGGACCGGGGCGCGGCGCGGCCGCCCCCGGGCTCAGGCGTCGGCGGGAGCGGGCTGGAGGTGGGCCGGGTCCGCGGGCCGCTGGTGGTCGATCAGGGCCGAGGCCAGCAGCGCGGTGACCGCGGAGAGCACGAGCAGCGGCATCAGGGTGGGTGCCTCCTTGCCCAGTAGGGCGGCGGCCAGGACCACGCCGGTCACCGGGAGTCGGGTACCGGCCACCCCGGCCGCGCAGATGCCGGCCGCCAGGGCGGGGCCCATGCCGAATCCGGGAAGGCTGCCGAAGGCGACGCCGATCGCCGCCCCGATCATGATGGACGGGAAGATGGGGCCACCCCGGAGGCTGCCCAGGGCGATGCCCCAGCCGATCAGTTTGAAGAGGGCGAGGGCCACCAGTGCGCCCACGCCCCAGGCCGTGGGCTCGGCGGCCAGCTGGCCGACGGTGTTCTGCCCGGACAGGGCCACCTCTTCGGGGGAGCGTCCGGTGATCAGCGCGTAGGCGGTGACGCAGAGGCCGACGGCCACCGCGCACAGGACGATCCGCTGCGCGGAGGTGCCCACCCAGCCGTGGACGCGCAGGCCCGCCGACTTGCCCAGGGCGACGAGTACGCCGATCAGGGCGGCCATGGGGATGCCCCACAGGAAGTCGCCCGCGTCGGGCAGGCCCGCGGCGGGTTCCTGGGGCAGGGTCAGCGCGCCGATGCCGAGGCCGGTCCAGTGCCCGAAGCCGGTGAAGACCAGGGCTCCGACCCCGCTGGCGACCAGGGCGGGCAGGATCAGTACGAGGAGCCGCGTGCCCCCGGCCACCAGGGCGGCTCCCTCCAGCACCATCACCACCGGGATCAGCGGGCTGCCGAAGATCGTGCTGATGGCGGCGGTGGATCCGGCCATGCCGAGCACCGTGGCCAGCTCGGGTTCGGTCGCGCGCTTGGCGGCGCGGATGCTGAGCAGGGCGAGGCCGCTGCCGATCGCCATCAGGGGAGCCTCGGGACCGAGCATCACACCGAGGGGCAGGCAGGCCAGCGCGGCCAGGATCACGCTCACGGTCTCGTTGGGCATCGTCGGCGGGCCGCCGAAGCCGTAGGCCGGGACGTGTCCGCCGGCGCCGGTCATCCGCGTGATGATCGGCGCGGCCAGCAGCCCGGCGAGGGTGAGCGTGGGCAGCCCCCACCACCACGGGGGGCGGGAGTAGCCGAGCAGGTCGGGGGCCGTGTGCCAGACCCAGTGCTGGAGTTCGTGTTCGAGGCTGACGAAGCCGAAGGCGAACAGGGAGACCGGGATGCCGATGAGCGCCGAGAGGACGAGCAGTCGCAGGGTCCCGGGGGCGAGGAGGATCTGACGGAGCGATGCGGGCGGTTTCGCCTGTTCCATGAGCGCCGGGCCCTCCAGAAAAGTCCGTAGTTCGTCCCAGGGTCGCGGCGAAGGGCGGGCCGTGCAGGGCGGGTGGGCCATACGAGTGAAGGAGCGTCAGGGTTCCACTTGTTCAAAGATGCTCGTTGACCAGCCATTCCAATCATCTTCCTTCAAATGGGGCCTCCGGACCGCTATGTTGCCCGGTGCATGCCAAAAGGTGTGTCCGCAGCCGGACCGCACGAGGAGCCGCCCCATGAGACTCATCAGCATCCGCAGACGCCCACGGCGGCGGCGCGCCCCGGTGGCCGCGCTGCTCGCCGCGACCCTCGCCGCGACCGGTCTGGCCGCCGCCGGCACCCTCTCCTCCCCGGCCTCGGCGGCCGCCTCGGCACCGGCCCCCGCCACGGCGGGCAACGCCACCGGCCTCACCCAGTCCGGGAACACCTTCACCATCGCAACCGCCGGCGGGGCCAAGGTCCGGGTGGTCGTCGCCCGCGCCGACATCTTCCGGCTCTGGCTCTCGCCCGACGGCGCCTTCACCAACGACCCGGCCGGCACCGACCTCGCCCCCACCACCGACTTCGGCCCCGTGAGCGCCGCCTGGACCGACGCGGGCAGTTATTACAAGATCACCACCGGCTCCCTGACCATCCGGGCCAACAAGACCCCGCTGCAGTTCTCCGTCTACCGCGCCGACAACTCCACCCTCGTCTGGCAGGAGACCCAGCCCACCTCCTGGACCAGCAGCCAGACCACCCAGTACCTCGCGCGCGGAGCCGACGAGCAGTTCTACGGAACGGGCCTGCGCCTGGGCGAATGGGCCCTGCGCGGCAAGACCGTCCCGATCGCGGTCGACAACAAGTGGCGCGAGAACACCAACGCCAGCCCCGCGCCCTTCTACGTGTCGACCAACAACTACGGCGTGATGCGCAACACCTGGGCCCCGGGCTCGTACGGCTTCAACGCGCCCACCGCCCTCACGCACGACGAGAAGCGCTTCGACGCCTGGTACTTCACCGGAGACTCCCTCAAGACCGTCCTCGACGCCTACACCGACGTCAGCGGCAAACCCTTCATGGCTCCGGCCTGGGGCTTCGAACTCGGCAACGCCGACTGCTTCAACGCCTCCAACCCGGCCTACCAGGGCGACCACAACCGGCTCCGCCACCAGACCACCCCGGACGTCGTCGGCTACGCCACGGACGCCCGCGCCGCGGACATGCCCTCGGGCTGGTTCCTGCCCAACGACGGCTACGGCTGCGGCTACACCGCGCCGCTGAAGTCCACGGTCGACGCGCTGAAGGCCAAGGGCTTCCAGACCGGACTGTGGACCTCGACCGGCCTCGGCGGCATCAACGACGAAGTGGGGATCGCCGGTTCGCGCGGCGTGAAGACCGACGTCGCCTGGATCGGCGGCGGTTACAAAACGGCGTTCTCCGGCGTCCAACAGGCCGTCGACGGCATAGAGAAGAACTCCGACGCCCGCCGCTACGTCTGGACCGTCGACGGCTGGGCCGGCACCCAGCGCAACGCCGTCGTCTGGACCGGTGACACCAGCGGCACCTGGGACGACATGCGCTGGCACGTCCCCGCCATCGCCGGCGCCGGCCTCTCCGGCCTCAACTACGCCTCCGGCGACGTCGACGGGATCTTCGCCGGCAGTCCCAAGACGTACGCCCGCGACCTCCAGTGGAAGGCCTTCACCCCGGCCTTCATGACCATGTCCGGCTGGGGCGCGACCGGTCCGTCCGCCGGCTACCAGGACAAGCAGCCCTGGCGGTTCGCGGAGCCGTACCTCTCGATCAACCGCAAGTACCTCCAGCTGAAGATGCGGCTCATGCCGTACCTGTACACGATGAGCCGCACCGCCCACGAGACCGGCGTCCCCAGCACCCGTGCGATGGTCCTGGAGTACCCCGAAGACCCGGTGGCGCGCGGCAACCTGACCAGCGGCCAGTTCATGGCCGGGGACTCCTTCCTCGTCGCGCCCGTGGTCTCCGACACCTCCGTGCGCGACGGCATCTACCTCCCGGCCGGCACGTGGACGGACTACTGGACGGGCAAGACCTACGCCGGACCGGGCTGGCTCAACGGCTACCAGGCCCCGCTCGACACCCTGCCCCTCTTCGTCAAGGGCGGCGCCATCGTCCCGATGTGGCCGCAGATGAACTACACGGGGGAGAAGCCCGTCTCCACCCTCACCTACGACATCCACCCGCGCGGCGCCACCTCCTTCAGCCTCTACGAGGACGACGGCATCACCCGCGCCCACCAGACGGGCGCCTTCGCCCGCCAGCAGGTCGACGTCACCGCCCCCGCCTCCGGCTCCGGCACGGTCACCGTGTCCGTCTCCGCCCCGACGGGCAGCTACACCGGCAAACCGGCCTCGCGGGGCTACGAGTTCAGCCTCCACGTGGCCACCGCCCCCACCGCCCTCACCGTGGACAACGCCGCCCTCACCCGGCTCACCAGCAAGGCCGCCTACGACGCCGCGGCCACGGGCTGGTTCTTCGACGCCACCGACCGAGGCGGAATCCTGTGGACCAAGACGGGTACGAAGGCGGCCGCCTTCAGCGTCTCGGCCACCGGCACCTCCGTCCCGGCCGCCGACCCCATCCCGGTCACCTCCAGCCCCGTCCCGCAGGCGGCATGGACCCTGGTCTCCGCCGACAGCCAGGAGACCAGCGGCGAGAACGGCGCCGCCCGCAACGCCTTCGACGGGAACTCCGCGACTCTCTGGCACACCGCCTGGTCCGGCTCCGCGGCCGCCCCGCTCCCGCACGAGATCCAGATCGACCTCGGCGCCCGCTACACGGCCGACGGACTCGGCTACCTGCCCCGCCAGGACGGCGGGGTCAACGGCCGGATCGGCTCCTACGAGGTGTACGTCTCGGACACCACCACCGACTGGGGATCCCCGGTGGCCACCGGCACCTTCGCCGACACCGCGGCCCTCAAACCGGTCGCCCTGTCCGCGAAAGCGGGCCGGTACCTCCGCCTCAAGGCACTGACCGAGGCCGGCGGCCGGGGCCCCTGGACCAGCGCCGCCGAGATCACCCTCACCGGCCGGGCGACCCCGCTGCCCGCGGCCGCCACCCTGGTCAACGGAGCCTCGGCCACCTGCATCGACCTCCCGGGCAGCGCCACCACCCCCGGCACCCAGCCCACCCTCTACAGCTGCCACGGCGGCCCCAACCAGCGCTGGACCCTTCAGGGCGACGGCCGGCTCACCGGCCTCGGCGGAGTCTGCCTGGACGCCGCCACCGCCACCGCCGTCGCGATCCAGACCTGCAACGGCAGCTCCGGCCAGACCTGGCAGACCGGCCCGGACGGCAGCCTGCGCAACTCCGGCCAGTGCCTGACCCCGGCCGGCTCCGCCACGGCCAACGGCACCAGACTCACCCGGGTCGCGTGCGCCACGACCGCGGCCCAGCGCTGGACGTTCACCCCGTGACCCCGGGGGCTCGCCCCTGAGGTTCCCGGCATCCCGATGAGAACCGCCCGACACCCCCCACCGAGCCCGGTCCGGCATCCAGCCGGGCCGGGCTCCGGCGTGCCGGAGCAGGGCAGTTACCGTGGAGGCCGCGATCCTCGGACCTTTCAGGAAGGCGCTCATGCCCGCCGGAAAAATGCACGCCGACGAACCCGACATCGACACCGCCCTCGTGCGCGGGCTGATCGCGGGTCAGTTCCCGCAGTGGGCGGGGCTGTCCGTCGAGCGGGTCGACTCCGCCGGCACGTCCAACGCCATGTACCGGCTGGGCACCGACCTGGTCGTACGCCTTCCCCGTACGCCGGGCGCGGCCGGCGACGTGGCCATGGAACACGTTTGGCTGCCCCGCCTCGCCCCGGGCCTGCCCGCCGCCATCCCCGTCCCCCTCGGCATGGGGCGGCCCGCCGGGGGCTACCCCTGGTCCTGGTCCGTCTTCGGCTGGGTCCCCGGCGAGAATCCGGTGCCCGGCCGGATCGCGGAGCCGGACCTCCTGGCCGAGGACCTGGGGGAGTTCGTCGCCGCCCTGCACCGGGCCGAACCGGCGGGCGCCCCGGCCTCCTACCGCAGCGAGACCCTGGCCGCCCGGGACGCCGCAACCCGTACCGCGATCGCGGAACTGGGCGCGAGCGGTGATGCAGGGCCGGACCCGGCGGCGGTGACCGCCCTGTGGGAGGAAGCCCTGCGGGCCGAGCCCTGGTCCGGGCCGCCGGTCTGGATCCACGCCGACCTGCAACCGGGGAACCTGCTCCTCGCGGACGGACGGCTCGCCGCCGTCATCGACTTCGGCTGCGCCGGTCTCGGCGAACCCGCCGTCGACCTGATCGCGGCCTGGTACGTCCTCCCGGCCGCCGCCCGCCCCGCCTTCCGGGCGGCCCTGGACGCGGACGACGCGATGTGGGCGCGCTCCCGCGGCTGGGCCCTGTCGATCGCCCTCATGGAACTGAACTACTACAAGGAGACCAACCCCGTCATGGCGGCCATCGCCCGCCACGTCATCGGCGAACTCCTCGCCGCGGCCCCACGGCCTCACGGCCCGAATGACCGGAACGCGCACGGGACCGGGCGCGAATGACGGGAACGCGCACGATCCGACCGGACGGTCGGCCGGGGTATGGATCGTTGTCGGTGCCGGTTGCGAGCATGGACGGCATGACGCCTTTCCTTCTGACCGACATCGACCGCGCCGTCCGCAGCAGCTGGAGCGCGATGACGTGCACGCCCGAGTACCGCGACCGGTGGACCAGGGAGAACCCGGCCCGCGACCAGTGCGGGGTCACCGCCCTCGTCCTCAACGACCTGCTGGGCGGCGAGCTGATCCGCGGCGAGGTCCTCGTCGACGGCGAGCGCGTGGACTACCACTGGTGGAACCGCCTCGGCCTCGGCATAGAGATCGACCTCACCCGGGAGCAGTTCGCGCCGGAGGAGAAGATCACCGAGGGGACCGTCGTCCCCCGGCCCCCGGACAGTGAACTGCGCCGCCTGCGCACGGAGTACGAGCTCCTGCGCGACGCGGTGACGGCGAAGCTCGCCCGGCCGGCAGTCACCGCCTGACGGCAGCGGGTCGGCACCCGGTCCCGCCCGCGCGACGGCGGAACCGGGTTGCCGCCCTGGGCCGTGAACCGATCGTCGGACAGCCGGACATCCAAGTCAATCCTCCGGATTTCTGGCAACCCCCAAGGGATAGCTTGGGAGTTGTGACCCTCGATGATCTCCGCGTCTTCGTCGCCGTCTGCCGGGCCGGCAGCCTCAGCGCCGTCGCCCGCGACCTCGGCCGCACCCAGGTCGTCTCTTTCGGATCTTGTCGGCCCGGCCAGATCCGCAAGAGACGGCCTAGTCCGC
>NZ_JBHXKA010000096.1:0-8909 GCF_042722885.1 Streptomyces sp. NPDC058401 | reverse complement strand
TTTATTTGTAAACACACCTGCCCGCGCGCACCGTGTTCTTAAATTTCGTATATTGTGGTCGCGTATATATCGTAAAGAGACGGCCTAGTCCGCCGTCAGCCAGCACATCCGCCGCCTGGAGAAGGAGACCGGCGCCGCGCTCCTGGAGCGGCACCCACGCGGAGTCTCGCCCACCGAGGCCGGGCTGATCCTCCGGGCGGCCGCCGCCGACGGCAACGCCGCGCTCGTCGCAGCCCAGCGAACGCTGCAGGCCCTCCGTAGGGGCGACGGCGGCTCGGTCCGCGTCACGACCGGGGCCACGACCGTGCGCCACTTCATGGCCGAGGCGATCGTCGCCTTCCGGGACGGCCACCCACGGGTCAGCCTGGAGTTCCGGACCGAGAACTCCAGCCGCAACTGCTTCGAAGCCCTCGCCGCCGACGACCTCGACCTCGCGTGGATCACCATCGGTGCCCCCGTG
This sequence comes from Streptomyces sp. NPDC058401, assembly GCF_042722885.1. Classification (NCBI taxonomy): domain Bacteria; kingdom Bacillati; phylum Actinomycetota; class Actinomycetes; order Kitasatosporales; family Streptomycetaceae; genus Streptomyces; species Streptomyces sp. NPDC058401. The sequence goes on along the minus strand of NZ_JBHXKA010000096.1, from coordinate 8,449 downwards.
CGGGGCATCGAACAACGCCCCGTCATGCGGCTGCCCTGGGTCCTCGCCGTCGCCGCCGACGACCCGCTCGCCACCCGTTCCCTACTGGAGCCGGCCGACCTCGGCGCCGTCCGCCACATCCGGCTGCCGGAGAACTCCTCCTCCCGCGCCCACCTCGACGCCGCCCTCGCCGACGCGGGAGTCCGGATCAGCTCCGACACCGGCGCCGCCGACTGGGACACCGCCCTCCTCCTAACCGAACTGGGCCTCGGCCACGCCGTGGTGCCCGCACTGCCCGGCTGGCAGGTCCCCGGATCAGCCGGACCGCTGCGCCTGGTGCCGGTCCCCGCCCTGCCGCCGCTCGCCGTCGGCTGGGCCGTCCGGCGCTGGTCCGCCCTCGCCCCGCTCGCCCGCGCCTTCGCCGACGAGGTGGCGCGCAGCTGCACGGCCCGCGCGGCCACCGCCGCGGGCCGGCCGTGACGCGGACGGAAGGGGCGCGGGCGGAAGAGGTGCGGACGGAAGGGGTACGGACGGAAGGGGTGCGGGCAGTCGTGACGCGGGCAGCCGGGAGGCGGGCAGCAGTCCTACGGCGGCCAGCGCGGCCAGCGCCAGGGGCGAAGCCCCGGTCCCCGCGGCCACCGCGATGCCGAGGGCGGGCCCCACGTTCATCGCGGTCTGCTTGAGCCCGCCCACCACCCCCGCGTGCCCGGCCGGGGCGTCCCCGACCACCGTGCCGGTGGCCGTCACCATCACCGCGGCGAAGCCCGCGCCGAGCACCCCGAAGCCCCAGCCCGGACCCAGCCCCGTGATCCCGAGCGCCACCAGCCCGGTCCCCGCCATCGCCGTCCCGCGGGCCCCGAACCGGCGCAGCAGGGCCCCTGCCACCGGTGCGCCCAGGACCATCGCGGCCGTCATCGGCAGCACGCGCAGCCCGGTGGCGACCGGATCGAGCCCCGCCGCGTCCTGGAGCGCGAAGCTGGCCCCGAACAGCGCCCCGAACAGGGCGGCGGAGACCAGGGCCAGCAGCGCGACGGACGCCGTCACCGGGACGGAGCGGGCCACCGGGCGCGGCACCAGGGGCTGGGCGGAGCGGCGCTCCGAGCGGACGAGCAGGGCCGCCAGTGCGGCCGCGGCGGCGAACGCGGCCAGGGTCCGGGGCCCCGACCAGCCGTGTTCCGGTACCCCGGCCAGCGCGTGGACCAGCGCCGCGAGGGCCGTCGCGAGGAGGGCCGCACCGCCGGGCCGGATCCGGCCGCCCGGCTCGGTGGGCGGTGGCGCGGGGACCCGTACGAACAACGCCGCCGCCGCGATCGCCAGGGCGGCGGGCACGTTCGCCGCGAACACCGCGCGCCAGCCGAAGCGTTCGACCAGCACGCCCCCGAGCAGCGGCCCGGCCGCCGCGGCCAGTCCGATCGCCGCGGTCCGCACCGCGACCGCCCCGCCGATCCGCGCGGGCGGGTACGCGAGCCGCAGCAGGGCGAGCGTGGCCGGCTGGAGCAGCGCCCCGAACAGCCCCTGGGCCGCACGCAGGGCGATCACCCAGCCGGCCCCGGGAGCCAGTGCGATGCCGGCCGAGGCCGCGGCGAAGCCGAGTACGCCGGTGAACAACAGCCGGGTGTGCCCGTACCGGTCGCCCAGCCGGCCGGCGAGGACCAGGAAGGCGGCCACGCTCAGCAGGTACGCGCCGCTCGTCCACTGCACCTCGGCCATACTCGCGCCGAGGTCCCGCCGCAGACTGGGCTGCGCCATGAGCAGCACGGTCCCGTCGAGGGCGACGAGCATGGCTCCGGCCGCGCTGACGCAGAGCGCGAGGCGGGGCCTCACGGGCGCAGGTGCGCGTCGACGGCGGCGTCGACGACCCGGTCGAGGACGCCCTCCGGGTCGCCGCCGAGGGCGAGCGGCAGGCTGCCCCGGGACCACAGCTGGGCCGCGCCGTGCAGATTGGCCCACAGCGCCGCGGCGGTGATCCGGGGCTCACCGTCCGTACGGCACCGGGCGACGAGGGAGACGAGCAGCTCGAACATCGGCAGGGTCGAGTCCCTGAGCGGGGCCTCCGTCGTTTCCGTTGCCTCCGGCGTTCCGTCCCGCCCGGAGCCGTCCAGCAGATCGTGGCGGAACATCAGCTCGAACATGCCGGGTCGCTCCAGCGCGTAGCCGACGTACGCGCGGCCCAGCGCCCGCACCTGCCCGCGAGGATCGTCCGCCCCCGGGCCGGCCGGTGCGGCGGGGATGCGCGAGCCGAGCTCCGCGAACCCGCGCCGGGCGATCGCGGAGAGCAGCGCGTGATGGGTGGGGAAGTACCGCCGCGGCGCCCCGTGGGAGACCCCGGCCCGGCGGGCGATCTCCCGCAGCCCGAGCGCGGCGGTCCCCTCGCCCGTCACGAGCTCCACACCGGCGTCGATCAGCCGCTCACGCAGTCCCCTGTCCATAGACACTGTCTACCACCAGGCCGTAGACAGTGTCTATCCCCACCCTTCCGGGATGATGGAGTGAGCGCGGCCGGGCGATGCGCCCGGCCCGGCCGAGGGAGAGGTGACCTGCCATGGCGGAGCACGAGGCGCGCGAGGCCGGGCCGTCGGCGGGCGGGCTCGAAGAGGGCCGCCTGATGAAGGAACTCGAAGCCATCCACCGCACGCGCCACGAAACCCTGCTGCACGGTTCGGACGACGCCCTGGTCACGCACACCCAGCGGATGACGGAACTGGAACGCGAGTACGTCCGCCGCCACCCGGAACGCGCCCAGACCCCGGGCCGCACCCGCTCCGGCGCCCGGGCCCGCACGGGCACGGACGGCCAGGACTGAACCCGGGCACCCCGCCCGGCAAGGCTACTTCTCGGCGTGCTCGCCCAGCAGGAAGAGCAGCCAGACGAAGCCGGCGAAGAGGTGCGTGCCGGCGATGTAGAAGAACGCGCGCAGCAGTACGCCGTTCTCCTTCCACTTCTCGTACTTCGCCGCCGCGGCCGCCGCGGAGCGCGCCTGCTCGGAGCCCTTGCCCTCGTCCGTCATCACCCGGACAGCGTACGGCGGGCCATGCTGCGCGCATGTCGCGCAACAGAGTTGCATCATGTGAGACAAATTTGTATCGTTTGATACGAAGGAGGATCGCATGATGAACGAAGAAGAGCTGCTGGACGGCGCCGCACGCGTGCTCGCAGGTGATCACAGTGCCTCCATGGCGCACATCGCCGCAGGCATCGGCACCAGCCGTGCCACCCTCAGCCGCCGCTACGCCACCCGCGAGGCACTCCTCAAGGCCGTCGCCGTCCGGGCCATCGACGTGGTCGACGGGTGTCTCGCCCCCGCCGACCTGCCCGCCGCCGCCGACGGGGCGGAGTTCGACGCCGCGCTGGAGCGGCTCGTCACCGGGCTGCTGCCCGCCGCGCACCTGTACGGGTTCACCTCGCGCGATGCCACCGTGCTCGCCGACCCCGAGTTCCGGGCCGGGATCCAGCGCCAGGACGAGCGGGCCCTCGGCTTCCTCGCCCTCGGCCAGCGCCTCGGCCGGCTCCGCGTCGACCTGCCCGCGTACTGGATCTGGTACTCGCTCTGGGGACTGCTCGACGCCGCCGCCGAGGGCGTCCGCGACGGACACCTCGCCCGGCGCGACATCGGCCGGCTCGTCCTCGCCTCCTTCCTCAGCGGAACCCGGCCGTCCCCGGCGGCCTGAACCCCGCACCCCCGAACCGCACCCCCGTACGACCGTGAAACAACCGTGAACGGAAACCCCATGCACACCCCCACGCAGGACCCGCGCCGCTGGATCGTGCTCACGATCCTCTCCGGCAGTCTCCTGCTCATCTCGATGGACACCACGATCCTCAACGTGGCCTTCCCCTCGCTCGTCGGCGACCTCCAGCCGGGCGCCGTACAGCAGCTGTGGATCATCGACATCTACGCGCTGGCCCTCTCCGGGCTGCTCGTCACCGCCGGCGCCCTCGGCGACCGCTGGGGCCGCAAGCGCCTGCTCATGGTGGGCTTCGGCATCTTCGCCCTCGCCTCGCTCATCGCCGTGTTCTCCACCGAGGCCTGGCACGTCATCGCGGCCCGCGCCCTCCTCGGCGTCGGCGGCGCCGCGATCATGCCCTCCACCCTGTCGATCCTGCGCAGCGTCTTCACCGACGCCAAGGAACGCGCCTTCGCCCTCGCCGTCTGGGCCGCCGTCTTCGGCGGCGGCATGGCCTTCGGCCCCGTCATCGGCGGCCTGCTCGTCCAAGACTACGGCTGGCACTCCGCCTTCCTCCTCAACCTGCCCGTCACCGCGGTGATCGTCGCGGCCGGCCTGCGCTACCTCCCCGAATCCCGCTCCCCGCGCGCCGCCGGTAAGTGGGACTGGACCGGCGTCGGCCAGTCCGTCGTCGGCATGCTCGCCCTCGCAGGCGGCATCAAGCAGCTCGGCAAGAGCGGTATCGCCGACCCGCTGCCGTGGGCCCTGCTGATCCTCGCCGCCGTATCGCTGACCCTGTTCGTCCGCCGCCAGCTGCGCGTCCCCAACCCGCTGCTCCAGGTCCGGCTCTTCACCAAGCCCGCCTTCAGCGTGGCCGCCACCGCGATCTTCCTGCCCATGGTGGGCATGGGCGCGATCCTGTTCCTGGTCACCCAGTGGTTCCAGTACGGCCAGGGCTACACCCCGCTGGAGGCGGGACTGCGCCTGCTGCCCGCCCCGCTCGCGCTGATCTGCGCCTCGATGCTCGCCCCGAGCCTCATGCAGCGCTTCGCGATCCGCCACGTGCTCGGCGGCGGTCTGGTGGTCCTCGCCGCGGGCATGGCCCTGCCCTGGACCCTCCAGCAGTTCACCGGCCTCGGCTACCCCGCCTTCGCCGCGGCGCTGACCATCATGGGCCTGGGCGCGGGCATCGCCACCACCGTCGCCTCGGTGACCCTCATCTCCGCGGCCCCGGCCGACGAGGTCTCCAGCGCCGCCGCCATCGAGGAGACCTGCTACGAACTCGGCTCGGCCATGGGCGTCGCCATCCTCGGCTCCACCGCCGCCGCGCTCTACCGGGGCAACCTCCCGGCGCTGGACCTGGACGCCCCGACGCTGGCCGCCGTACGGGACTCCGTGGGCGAGGCCGCCCACACCGCCGAACAACTCGGCGGCGGCCTCGGCCGGACCCTGCTCGACGCGGCCTCGCAGGCCTACACCCTCGCGATCACCCCGGCGTTCCTGATGGCCGGTGTCCTCGCGATCGCCGCCGCGGCGACCACCTGGACGCTGATCCCGCGCGATCTGCGGCCGACCGAGAACCACTAGGCCGGCAGGGGCGCGAGGGCGTACGCGGTCTACGGGGCGGCCGCGTACGCCCACACCGCGCGCATCGCCGGGGACGGCGACGGGCCGGTCAGCTCCCGCGGGGTCAGCACGACGGTGACGGCCCCCGTCGAGGGGACGATGTGGGCGGCGGTGCCGGTGCCGCCGATCCAGCCGTAGCGGCCCGGCACGTTCCACGGGTCGGCCTGCGTGACGTCGACCGACCCGCCGAAGCCCCAGCCCTGGCCCTCCAGGAACAGTGCGGCACCGGCCCGCTGGGCCGGGGTCAGCCAGTCGGTGGTCATCCGGCGCACCGCATCGGGCGACAGCAGCGGGCCGCCCTCGTCGAGCAGCATCCGCGCGAAGCGGTGGTAGTCGTCCGCCGTGGAGACCAGTCCGCCCGCGCCGGACGGGAAGGCGGGCACGGAGCTCCACTGCCCGTCGGGGGCGTCCACGAGGTCGAGGCCCCCGTCCGCGCCGGCCCGGTAGAGGTGCGTGAACCGGCCCGACTGCCCCGCGGGCACGGCGAAACCGGTGTCGGGCATGTCCAGCGGCTCGAAGATCCGCTCCGCCAGGAACTCCGGCAACGAGCACCCCGCCACCCGGGCGATCAGCACCCCCAGCACGTCCGAGCAGGTGTTGTACAACCAGGCCTCGCCCGGCTGGTACAGCATCGGGATCCGGCCCAGCGCGGCCATCCACGCGTCCGGCCCCACGACCTCCTGCGGCCGCGGCGGGCCCTGGCACAGTTCGCCGAAGAGCGGGGCGACCGCCGGGAGCGAGAAGTCGGAGGGGAAGCCCCACCCCGCGCGGAAGGTCATCAGATCGGCCACCGTCACCGGCCGCTTCGCCGGGACCACCTCGTCGACAGGGCTCCCCGGAGTCCGTACGACCACCGGTCCGGCGATCTCCGGCAGCCAGGGCGCGACCGCGTCCGTGAGCGCGAACCGGCCGTCCTCCACCAGCATCATGACCGCCGCCGCCGTGACCGGCTTGGTGAGGGAGGCGATCCGGAAGATCGAGTCGCGCACCATCGGGGCCTCGCCCCCGGCGTCCGCACCGCCCACGGCTGCCACCTCGGGCTCCTTGCCGTCGCCGCGGTCCACCAGGGCCACCGCACCCGGCAGGGTTCCGTCGTCCACGTACGGCCGGAGGATGTCGCTCAAACCGGTCACGAGCCCGCCCTTTCGTCGAGAGCCTGTCCTACGGAGTCCCACAGCCCGCAGTGGTGCCGGGCCGCCGCGTCCACCGGGCGGATGCCGCCCGTGTCTTCGGGCGCCAGGGCCTCGGAGGCCAGGGCCTCGGGCGCCAGGGACAGCACGGCGGGGGAGCGCGGCCACCAGGGCCCCGTCCCGGGGGCGTTCGGATCGCCGGTCGCCGCGAACCGGGTCCAGTAGCCGGTCATCCGCTCCGAGAGCACCCGCTGCGCGGCACTCATCGGAAGCCCGGTGTCGAAGAGGTACGGCAGTTCGGAGCCGTGGGAGGCCCCGTACGGGAAGCCCGGCACCGGCGGCAGCCCGGTGAAGTCCGGTGCGCGCCGGTCGTCGAACCCGTAGTCGTACGTCGGCACGTGCCGCGCCAGCGCACGGCTGTCCCGCAGCTGCGGGCAGACGAAGGAGGCGTCCGTGAGCGCGGCGGCGAAGGCCAGCGCGGGCGTCGGATGGTCCGTCACCGGATAAGCGTCCTCCACGAGTCCGGCGTGCGTCCCGAACGCGGCGCGCAGCCGGGACCGGTAGGCCTGCGGGTCGGCGACCGGGTAGGCGGCCAGGGTCTGCCCGAGGAAGATCCGCATCTCGTCGCGGGTCGAGCCCTGCACCACCGGGACCCGGTGGAACTCCCCCCGTTCCAGAGCCCGCCGGGGCTCGGCGGGGAGCAGCGGGGTGCCGTAGGACACCGCGGAGAAGAGCGTCGTGAGCTCGGGGGTCGCCAGGGCCTCCGGGGCGAGGCCGCGCAGGCACTCCAGTACCTCCTCGCCCACCGGACGGCCACAGCCGAGCCGGATCGCCGCCGCGGTGCCCCGGGCCACGGTCAGGGACTCCGGCACGAACGGCTCGTAGGCGGGCAGCGCGGGGAGCAGCGAGTGCGCCGGAACGACGAGCGAGCAGGAGCCGCTCTGCACGATCGCCCGGTGGAACAGGCCCGCCGAGGCGGGGGAGGTGAGGTGCATGCAGACGCTCAGGCCGCCCGCGGACTCGCCGAACACGGTGACGTTGCCGGGATCGCCGCCGAAGCGGGCGGCGTTCGCCCGCACCCAGCGCAGGGCCGCCTGCTGGTCGGCGAGCGCGAAGGCGGGGGCCCCGTGGAGCGCGGGGTGCCCGAAGAGCCCGAAGATCCCGAGCCGGTAGTTGACCGTGACGACCACGGCCCCGCCCGCCGCCGCCAGCCGGCCCGGCCGGTACAGGTCCCCGGCACCGTTCATGAAACCGCCGCCGTGGAACCAGACCATGACGGGCCGGGGCGGGGTGGCGGTGGTTCCGGCGCGCTGCGGGGGCCCGGCCGGGCGCCCGTCCGTGAATGCTCCCGCCGGGCCGGGCGCTTCCGCCGGGCCGGGCGCTCCCGCCGGGTCGGGCGCTCCCGCCGGTCCGGCCGCTCCCGTCGGTCCGGCCGCTCCCGCCGGGCGAGCGGCTCCCGCCGGTCCGGTCGACGGCTCCCGTCCGGTTGACCGGGCCGGTCCGGGTGCCCCCGGCGGGAGGTTCGGCGCCGGGTGGGCTCCGGGGCCGCTCCCGGCGGTGGACGGCGACGGTCCGGTGCCGGCCGTCCCGCCCGGGACCGTGACGTTGAGGAACAGGCAGTCCTCCGAGCCGCTCGGACCACCCGGCCCCACCGCGGGCAACTGCACGCACCGCGCCCCGGGCGCACCCGCGTCCCGCACGCCCGCCCAGGGCGCCGCCGGCTCCGGGAACCGCCAGCGCAGCGGCCCCGTCGGCGGGGCGGCGTACGGGATCCCCTCGAAGGTCCGGTACCCGGCGGCCCCCCGCCCGCGGACCGCCCCCCGATCGGTCTCGACGACGGGCCGCGCACCGATTTCGGCTCCGGGACCGGCTCCGGCCCAGGCAACGGCCCAGGCTCCGGGACCGCTCCAGGCTCCAAGGCCGGTCCCGGCGCGGGTCCCGGCTCCGGCACCGGAGCCAGCTCCGGCAGCGGAGCCGACACCCGCGCCCGAACGGTCTGCGGTCCGGCCGATCCCGGCTTCGCCGAACGGCGCGGACCCGGTTCCGGCC
>NZ_JBHXKA010000095.1:0-31993 GCF_042722885.1 Streptomyces sp. NPDC058401 | reverse complement strand
CCGTTGCCGGGGGCCAGCCCCCGGACCCCCGCTCCTCAAACGCCGGAGGGGCTGGGTTTGGGGAGGTTGGCCACGACCAGCGCTATTGCCGCTCGGGCCGTTTCGGCTTCGCCGAGGACGGTGGTTTGGCGGGGGCCGCGGACGCGGAAGCGGCCGTCGGGGAGGGGTTCCACGGCCGGGGCGGTCACGGCGAAGGGGTGGCCGGTGGAGGCGCTGAACCACAGGGTGAAGTGGCTGGTGTACGGGTAGAGCCGGCGTAGTTCCGGCTCCTCGCGGGCGGCCTCGATGAGGGCCAGGACGCCCTGGCTCATGGGCTCGGATCCGCCGCCGAGATCGACCATCCGCTGCCACGTCGTGGGCAGCCGCTGCCACCGTCTCGCGCTGGGGTCATCGAGGTTCATCCGGGCAGTCTGGGGTCCCGTTCGGCGCCAGGGCAATGATCGCGCAGGTGGCGAGACGGTAACGACCGGCGACCGGCCGGTAACAACCGAGGGACGGCAGGGGCGGGGCGTGGGAGGTGGAGCCCCTGCCGTCCTGGATCACGGGTCAGTTGTGGTCGTCAGCCGTGGCTGACCCGGAGTTCCTTGATGCCGTTCAGCCAGGCCGCGCGCAGCCGGCGCGGGCCGTCGCCGACGAGGCGCAGGTCGGGCAGGGCGTCGGCGAGGGCGTTGAACATCAGGTCGATCTCCATGATGGCCAGCGATTTGCCGAGGCAGAAGTGCGGGCCGCCGCCGCCGAAGCCCAGGTGCGGGTTCGGGTCGCGGGTGATGTCGAAGCGGTCGGGGTCGGTGAAGACCTCGGGGTCGTGGTTGGCGGAGGAGTAGAACATGCCGACGCGGTCGCCGGCCTTGATCTTCTGCCCGCCCAGTTCGGTGTCCTGGGTGGCGGTGCGCTGGAAGGACACCACGGGGGTGGCCCAGCGGACGATCTCCTCGGCGGCGGTGGAGGGCCGGGTGCGCTTGTAGAGCTCCCACTGCTCGGGGTGGGTCAGGAAGGCGTGCATGCCGTGGCTGATGGCGTTGCGGGTGGTCTCGTTGCCCGCGACCGCCAGCAGGAGGACGAAGAAGCCGAACTCGTCCGAGCCCAGGTTGCCCTGGCCCTCGGCGGCGACGAGCTGCGTGACGATGTCCTTGGCCGGACATTCCTTGCGGGCGGCGGACAGGTTCATCGCGTAGCCGATGAGTTCCGCCGCCGCGTTGCCGCCGACCTCGGCGGTGATCGCGTACTCCGGGTCGTCGTAGGCGATCATCTTGTTCGACCAGTCGAAGATCCGGGAGCGGTCCTCCTGCGGTACGCCGATCAGCTCGGCGATGGCCTGGAGCGGCAGCTCGCACGCGACCTGGGTGACGAAGTCGAAGCTGCCGTCGGCCGAGGCCGCCAGGGCCTCCGCGACGATCTTGCGGGCCCGGTCGCGCAGGGCGTCCTCCAGCCCGCGGATGGCCCGCGGGGTGAAGCCGCGCTGCACGATCTGGCGTACGCGGGTGTGTTCCGGCGGATCCATGTTCAACATGATCAGTCGCTGGGCATCTATCGCATCGCGCTGGATGTGCTCGTTGAAGCGGATGATCGCCGTGTTCGTGGTGGAGGAGAACAACTCCGGGTGCGTGGAGATGTACTTGACGTCCGCGTGCCGGGTGACGGCCCAGTACCCCTCGTCGTCGAAGCCGGTGATGCCCCGCGGCTGCGGGCACCACCACACGGGTGCGGTCTGCCGCAACTGCGCGAACTCGGGGTAGGGGACCCGGTCTTGGAGCACGTCCGGGTCGGTGGCGTCGAAGCCTTCGGGCAGCGCGGGGCAGGTCATCGGGCGACTCCAAAGTCTGACGGCCCATCAGAAGTTGGCTTGAAGGTAGTAACGAGTTCTAGAAGTGACAAGGGGCCCCGCGCCAACTGTTGCGTGTGGAATCCGTGGAAGCCGCGTGCAAGACCCTTGCGTACCGGGTGTTCTGGTCATAAGACTGCGGGGAGAACTAGAACGCGTACTAGTTCGGGTGGGGCGCCGGGACGGCCCACCCGTCAGCTGAGGCGCGCTAGCCGATGCGCGCTGTGCGCTACGCAGGAGCAGGAGAGGACGAGCTCATGGCCGCGGAACCCGTCATCGTCGAAGCCGTACGCACCCCGATCGGCAAGCGCGGGGGCGCGCTCGCCAATCTTCACCCCGCCTACCTCCTCGGCGAGACCTACCGGGAACTCCTCGCCCGCACCGGGATCCAGCCCGACTGCGTGGAGCAGATCGTCGGCGGCACCGTCACCCACGCCGGCGAGCAGTCGATGAACCCGGCCCGCAACGCCTGGCTGGCCATGGGCCTCCCGTACGAGACCGCCGCGACCACCGTGGACTGTCAGTGCGGCAGCTCCCAGCAGGCCAACCACATGGTCGCCAACATGATCTCCGGCGGTGTCATGGACATCGGCATCGCCTGCGGGGTCGAGGCCATGACCCGCGTCCCGCTCGGCTCCGGCTCCAAGCACGGTCCGGGCAAGCCCTTCCCGGACGAGTGGAACGTCGACCTCCCGAACCAGTTCGAGGCCGCCGAGCGCATCGCCCGGCACCGGGGCCTGACCCGCGAGGACGTGGACCGCCTCGGCGTCCTGTCCCAGGAGCGGGCCGCCGCCGCGTGGGCCGAGGAGCGGTTCAAGCGGGAGACCTTCGCCGTGCAGGTGCCCACCACCGAAGCGGAGCAGGCCGCCGGCCAGGGGATGTGGCGGCTGGTCGACCGCGACGAGGGCCTGCGCGACACCTCCATGGAGGGCCTCGCCCGGCTCAAGCCGGTCATGCCGACCGCCGTGCACACCGCCGGCAACTCCTCGCAGATATCCGACGGGGCCGCCGCCGTGATGTGGGCCTCCCGCAAGATGGCCCGCGCGCTCAAGCTGCGGCCGCGCGCCCGGATCGTCGCCCAGACGCTGGTCGGCTCCGACCCGCACTTCCACCTGGACGGGCCGATCGACGCGACGCGGGCGGTGCTGGGCAAGGCCGGCATGTCCCTGAAGGACATCGACCACGTCGAGATCAACGAGGCCTTCGCCTCCGTCGTCCTCAGCTGGGCCCAGGTCTTCGACCAGGACCTGGAGAAGGTCAACGTCAACGGGGGCGGCATCGCGCTCGGCCACCCCGTCGGCGCGACCGGAGCCCGCCTGATCACCACCGCGCTGCACGAGCTGGAGCGCCGGGACAAGGAGTTCGCCCTGATCACCATGTGCGCGGGCGGCGCGCTGGCGACGGGCACCATCATCCAGCGGCTGTAGCACCTGCTGCACCGCCTTTGGACCCTGTGGGATGGGATCGCGAAGGCCCCGGTGGCCGGACCTGGGGAGGTCGGACGCCGGGGCCTTCGCATGTGCTGGTGCGCTGGTGCGCTGGTGCGGTGGTGCGGTGGTGCGGTGCTGCGGTGGTGCGGTGGTGCGGTGGTGCCGTGGTGCTGCTCTGGTCCTGCTTTGGCTGGTGCCGCTGGTGGGTTTAGTACCAGTGGTGGTTCTGCCAGAAGGTCCAGGCGCCGGCGGGGCTGCCGTAGCGGGAGTTCATGTAGTCCAGGCCCCACTTGATCTGGGTGGCCGGGTTGGTCTTCCAGTCCGAGCCCGCCGAGGACATCTTCGAGGCCGGCAGGGCCTGGACCAGGCCGTAGGCGCCCGAGGAGGAGTTCGTGGCGGTGTGGTCCCAGCCGCTCTCGCGGGACACGATGTTGTTGAAGGCCGCGAACTGCGCCGGGTCCTTGATCATCTGCTGGGCGATCGTCTTGGCGCTCATCGGGGCGGCCTGCGCGGGAACCGCGGCCAGCATGGAACCGGCGACGCCCAGGGCGAGGACGGTACCCGCGAGGGTCTTCTTCGAAGCGGCGATGCGGCGGATGACGGTGTTGGACACGGACGGACCTTTCAACGGGGACAGGGACTGTCGCAGGCATGCCGGAGCCACTCACGTGAAGGAGAGGGGTTCGTCGGCGGGAGCGGGGATCCGGGGGATCTCCGTCCGCCCTGCGACTCATCCAGTTCTACGGGGGTCCCGGACGCCTGGCAACGACCCCTCTTACTAGTGGTCCTCGCAGCCCGGGCGGAACGGCCCCCCTCCGACTGGGCGGGTATCGGTGCAGGTGGGTATCGGTGCGAGGGGGCGGGTGGGGGTCGCTTAAGGACTACTATCCCGGTTCGTAGGTGACCAAGGTCCTGTGGGGCGGGTCACCGCCGAGGGCCCCGGATCTCACCCTCCGTGGCCGGACGTATCCCTTTCGGGGGAAGGTTCGGGTGTGTTGGTAGCCCCTGGATCGAAGGCCACCGGCGCATCGAACGCCGCTTTTCGGGTGGCCCGCCGCAACGCCTTCAGCAGGGTCGCGCCGAGCGTGAGGGTCAGTACGACGGTCAGCGCGGCCCGCCCCAGGTCCCAGCCCACCGAGGTCGCCAGGCAGTACGCGAGGAAGCGCGCGAGGTTCGCCGGGAGCGGGTCCCCGGGGTGGAAGGAGATGCCCTGGCCCATGCCCTGGATGATGACCCAGCCCTGCAGGTTCATGATCGTGCCGTACGCGAACGAGCCGAGGAACCCGTACAGCGCGAGCATCGCCAGCTCGGCCCGCCCCCGGATCCGGTCCGGACCCGGCAGCAGCCCGGCCCCCAGCGAGAACCAGCCCATGGCCAGCATCTGGAACGGCATCCACGGCCCGACACCACCCGTGAGCAGGGCCGACGCGAACATCGTGACCCCGCCCAGGACGAAACCGAAGCCCGGGCCGAGGACGCGGCCGCTCAGCACCATCAGGAAGAACATCGGCTCCAGACCGGCCGTGCCCGCCCCGAGCGGGCGCAGGGCGGCCCCGACCGCGGCCAGTACACCGAGCATCGCGACGGCCTTCGCGTCCATGCCGTCGTCGGCGATGGTCGCGACGACCACACCGACGAGGAGCGGGAGCAGGGCGGCGAACAGCCAGGGGGCGTCGTGGGAGTGGGCGAAACCGGACTGGCGGCCGGCGAGCAGCGGCCAGCCGAAGGCGGCGATACCGATGAGGGAGACGAGGACCAGGGCGGTGGCGGCGCGGGGGCCGATGCGGAGGGGGCGGGAACGGGGGGTGCTGGTCATGAGCCGGCCGCCTGGGGGGAGGGGGGTGAGCCCGTGGAGTCGGCCGCCGCGGAGGGGGCCGGACCGGTGGAGTCGGCCGCCGTGGCGGAGGGGGCTGAGCCGGTGGAGTCGGCCGGACCGGTGGAGGGTGCCGACTCGGTGGGGGGTCCCGACTCGATGGAGAGGGCCGCTTCGACCTGGGAGACCGTGAGCCAGTGGCCCGGGGCCAGGATCTTGGCCACCTGCGGGGCGAAGGCGGGGGAGGAGACGACGACCTCGGCGGTCGGGCCGTCCGCGACGACCTCCCCGCCGGCCAGGATCACCACACGGTGGGCCAGCTCGGCGGCGAGCTCCACGTCGTGCGTGGCCAGCACGATGGCATGGCCGTCGGCGGCGAGCCCGCGCAGGATCTCCACCAGGCGGGCCTTGGCGGCGTAGTCCAGCCCGCGGGTCGGTTCGTCGAGGAGCAGCAGGGCCGGGCGGCCGGTCAGGACCAGCGCCAGGGCGAGGGCCAGGCGCTGGCCCTCCGAGAGGTCGCGCGGGTGGGTGTCGTCGGGGACGTCGGGCAGGAGCGCGGCGACGAGGGCGCGGCAGGTGCCGGGCGCCTGGCCGGCGTCGTGGTCGGCGGCGGTGCACTCGGCGGCGACGGTGTCGGCGTAGAGGAGGTCGCGGGGCTCCTGGGGGACCAGGCCGACGCGGGTCACCATCTCGGGCGGCGGCGTGCGGTGGGGGGTGCGGCCGCTGACCGTGACCTGGCCGGTGGTGGGCTCCAGCGTGCCGACGAGGGTGGCGAGGAGGGTCGACTTCCCGGCGCCGTTGCGGCCCATCAGGGCGATGGTCTCGCCCTTCGCCACGGTGAGGGTGATGTCGCGGAGGACTTCGGCGCGGCCGCGGCGGAGGGAGACTCCGTTGACCGTGGCCGGGGGTGCGGTGGCCTGGGCCGGCCGGGGGGCGGGACGGCCGTGGCCGCGGTGGCGGCGCAGCCGGGCGAGCAGGCCGGGGCGGGGGCCCGGGCCCTGCGGGCGGCCGTCCCCTACCCACCCTTCGCCCGTTCCCCGGGGCTGCGCCCCGGACCCCTCGCGGGGCTGCGCCCCGGCACCCGCCGGGAGCTGCGCCCCGGACCGCACGTGGGGCTGCACCGCGGCACCCGCCGGGAGCTGCGCCCCGGCCTCGGGCTGCGCCCCGGCCTCGGGCTGCGCCCCGGCCTCGGGCTGCGCCCCGGCCCCCGCCGGGAGCTCCGCCCCCGCCGTGCCGGCGTCCCGAAGCGCCGGGGTCGGTGGTGTCGGCGGGGCCGGGAGGGAGGTCAGGTGGGTCAGGAGGGGGGTGGCTTGGCGGCGGGCGTCGCGGATGGAGAGGGGGAGGGGGGACCAGTTGGCCAGGCGGCCCAGGGCTACTACCGGGGGGTGGACCGGGGAGACGGCCATGATGGCGGAGGGGGTGCCCAGGACGGGGGGTTGGCCGGGGGAGGGGAGGAGCAGGACGCGGTCGGCGTACTGGACCACGCGTTCCAGGCGGTGTTCCGCCATCAGGACGGTCGTGCCCAGGTCGTGGACCAGGCGTTGCAGGACGGCCAGGACCTCCTCCGCCGCCGCGGGGTCGAGGGCCGAGGTCGGCTCGTCCAGGACCAGGACCTTCGGGTGCGGGGTCAGGACCGAACCGATCGCCACCCGCTGCTGCTGGCCTCCGGACAGGGTGGCGATGGGACGGTCGCGGAGTTCGTTCAGGCCGAGGAGGTCGAGGGTTTCCTCGACGCGGCGGCGCATGACGGAGGGCGCCAGGCCCAGGGATTCCATGCCGTAGGCGAGCTCGTCCTCGACGACGTCCGTCACGAAGTGGGCCAGCGGGTCCTGGCCGACCGTGCCGACCACGTCCGCGAGCTCCCGCGGCTTGTGCGTGCGGGTGTCCCGGCCGGCGACCGTGACCCGGCCCTTGAGGGTGCCTCCGGTGAAGTGCGGGACCAGGCCCGAGACGGCCCCGAGGAGGGTGGACTTGCCGACGCCGGACGGGCCGACCAGGAGGGTCAGCTCGCCTTCCGGGAGCGTGAAATCGGCGTGGGAGAGGGAGGGGGCGGTCGCACCCTCGTACGTCACCGATACGTCTTCGAAGTGGATCACGGGGCTCCTACGCCTCCTTCGAGGGGGAGAGGGGAGGGAGGGGGGCCACCAGGGCCGGGAGGAGGCCGATCAGGATGGCCGCCGCCGGCCAGAGGGGGAGGGTGGGGACGACGAGGGGGACCACGCCGGGTCGCAGGGCCTCCGGGTCCAGGGAGGCGAAGCGGATCAGCAGGGCCGCCACCGCCGCGC
The DNA here is from genome assembly GCF_042722885.1 of Streptomyces sp. NPDC058401. Lineage (NCBI taxonomy): Bacteria > Bacillati > Actinomycetota > Actinomycetes > Kitasatosporales > Streptomycetaceae > Streptomyces > Streptomyces sp. NPDC058401. The sequence goes on along the minus strand of NZ_JBHXKA010000095.1, from coordinate 24,643 downwards.
CCGACCCGGCGACCAGCCAGGCCCGTACGCCCCAGCGGTCCGGCCGGTACCGGGTCCGGATCGAGCGGCGGCCGCCGAGCCGCAGCCCGGCCAGGGCGAGGAGCAGGGAGATGAGGAGGAGGGTGAGGCCGTATCCGGCGCCCTCCGCCGCCAGCAGCCCGTACGTACCCGCGCAGATGCCGAGCAGCCCGCCGAGGGTGAGCACGTTGGTGGTGTGGCGGACGGCGGCCGGGACGTGCGCCGTGCGGCCGTAGCCGCGGGCGTCCATGGAGGCGGCGATGGCCACCGAGCGTTCGAGCGCGCCCTCCAGGACCGGCAGGCCGATCTGGAGGACGGCCCGGACCCCGCCCGTGGGGCGGCCGCGCAGGCGGCGGGCCGTACGGAGGCGGACCACGTCCGCGACCATGTTCGGCGCGAAGGTCATCGCGACGACCACCGCGACGCCCACCTCGTACAGGGCCGCGGGCAGCGACTTCAGCAGCCGCGCCGGGTTCGCGAGGGCATTGGCGGCGCCCACGCAGATGAGGAGCGTGGCCAGCTTCGCACCGTCGTAGAAGGCGAAGACGAGCTGCTCGGCGGTGACCCGGCCACCGAACCGGATGCCCTGCGCCCAGGCCGGGAGCGGAACCTCCGGGAGGGTGAAGAGGGTGTGCACGCCGGGGATGGGGGAGCCGAGGAGCATGGAGAAGAGGAGGCGCAGCCCGATGACGAAGAGGCCGAGCTTGACGAACGCCCCGTAGGAACGCGCCCAGGGGGCGTCCGTCCGGCGGGCCGCGACCACGTACCCGGCGACACCGACGATCAGGCCGAGGAGGAGCGGGTTGGTCGTGCGGGAGGCGGCCGTTGCGAGCCCGAGGGCCCAGAGCCACCAGGCACCCGCGTGCAGGGCATTGCCACGCGTGGCCTCGGGGGCACGCCATTTTTTGTACGTCGCCCCGCGCGGGCTCCCGGTCGCCCCGGCGGGGGCGTCCGCGCTGGGCGGGGTGGGGACGTCGGCTGCCGGGCCGTGGGGGGTGCGCCCGGCCTGCGGCCGGGCGGCCCCGGCCGGTGACTGTCCGCCGTCGGCGACCGCCCCGCCGTCCGGGCGTGCCCGTTCCGTGGGGCGGTCCCTCATCGGGTGCGGCGGCGGCGGGACTGCCAGACGGCGGCTGCGGCCAGGAGGGCCACCGCTGCGATGCCGGCGAAGAGGCCCGCCGACGGGCCGCCGCCGCCGTCTGAGCCGGCGGACGGGTCGGCGGACGCGTCGGCGGGCTTGTCCGGCGCCGGGGTGGCGGCCGTGTCCGCCAGGGGTTCGCCGCAGCCCTGCTTCGGGTAGCCCGAGACGGCGCACAGCAGCGCCGCGCTGTTGTAGCGCAGCGGCTTGGCCACCTCCGCCAGTGCCTCGGCCGTCGTGGCGTCCGGGCCGACCTGCGCGCACGCCGTCCGCGGGGCGTCCTGCGGCGGGGTCTCGCCCGCCTGCGCCTCGGCGGGCGTGCCGAAGTCGATGACCAGCGCGATCCGCTTCTTGCCCGTCACCGGGGCGGTGGCCGAGCAGATGGCCGCGAAGTCCGGAGCCGTCCGCGGCGGGGCGGCCTGGTCGGCCGCGTCCTTGCTCACCACGAAGTGGAAGCCCTGCACGGAGCCGTCCGCCGGGCGCATCGAGGAGGGGCCCTGGGTGGCGTACGCCCAGGTGCCGCCCGCCCCGTCCCAGAACGACCAGTAACGGTAGGTCGAAGCCAGGGCGGGGGACGCGGCCAGCAGGGTCAGGACGATTCCGAGCATGAAGACCGGCAGAGCCGGACGGCGGCGGCGGCGCATCAGAGCTGGTTCTTCTTCCGGCGGCCGCTCAGCACGATGCCGATGCCCATGCCGGCCGCCGCGCCCGCGAGGACCATCCACCAGACGTTGCTGCCCCCGGAGTCCTTCTCGTCGTCCTTCTTCTTGTCCGCGGGCTGCTCCGACGCGTTCGCGGAGGCGCTCTGCGGGGCCGGGCCCGTCGCGTTCAGCGCCGCCACCAGGTCGGTGCCGCCGAAGGCCTTCGGGTCGGTGCCGGTCGCGTGCGCGGCCAGGATCAGGGTGCCGAGGCCGGCCGGGTTGCCCTTGGACCACTCGGCGGAGTTGGTCTTCAGCCACTCCAGGGCGCCCGCGGCGGACTGCTTGTGCCCGGCCGCGGCCAGGGCGATGACCGCGTCGGCGGTGTTGCCGGTGTCCGCGGTCGGCTGGTCGGCGCCCGGGGTGAGGGCGGTGAGGTGGCCGTCCTTCTTCAGGGCCTCCGCCAGGTGTCCGGCCGCGCCCTGGGCCGCCGCCGCCGGGTCACCGGCGGTCGCCGGGCAGGCGAGCGGGGCCGCGGGGGTGTCCGTGGAAGAAGGGGAGACGAGTGCACCCCGGCCGAGGCCGGCCAGGACGGCGGCGGCCGTCGCGTCGGCGTTGGCGGGGAGCTTGCCGTCGGCCGTCGGCTGGTAGGCGAAGGCACCGCGGTCGGTGGCCGGCTCGGCCGAGCAGCCGAGCTGGAAGGCGAGCAGCCCCTCGTAGGCGGACTTGCCGGCCTTCGACCTGACCTCGGCCGGCTTCTCGCCCGCCGCGGCCAGCGCGCTGATCACCACGGAGGTGGAGCTGGCCTCGCTCGGGGAGCCGGGGACGTAGGCCCAGCCGCCGTCAGCGTTCTGGACGGACTTCAGCCAGTCCGCGCCCTTCTTCACCACCGCGTCCTGGCCGCCGAGCGCCTTCAGCGCCTGCACGGCCACCGCGGTGGCGTTCGTGTCGAGCATCGTCTTCGCATCGCACGCGGCCGCCGTGTCCGCACGGAAGGAGGCGAAGCCGCCGTCGGCGCACTGCTGGCCGACGAGCCAGTCCACGGCCGCCTGCGCGGGCTTCTCGCCGACCGCGTGCTGGGCGAGCAGCGCGAACGACTGCCGCCACACCCCGTCGTACGTCGGGTCGTTCTTCCCGAAGAGCCCGGAGGGGACGACGGGCGCCGGGGACGGCGTGGCGACATCGGCGAGGGCCGCGGGGGCCGCGCCCACGCAGAGCACGGCGGAGACGGCGAGCGTGGCGGCGCTGCGGCGGACGTTCATGGCGGGGCGGGTGCCTCTCGTGCTGGGGAACCGGAGGCAGGCAGCACAGCGATGGAGGCTGGTACCGGGCTCCGGCTCCGTTTACCTCGACGGTGCCGGCCGCCGGAGGACCCGGCGGCACGAGCCGCGCACCTCCGGAACGGGGCAATCCGGCTCCCCGCCCCCGAAGCTGCCGGGGTGGGTCACGGTTGCGGGTCAGCGCCGGATTCGCACCGGCTTCCCCCCGTACGGAAGTGTGGACGACGCCCATACTCTACCGGCCCGTAGCCCCGGGGCCGGGTGGCGCCGCCCACCCGCACCCCTTACACGGCGCGGTACGTCACGGGGTCGCTGCCCGGTACCGCCTCCGCGCGGCCCTGCTTCACCAGGCGCCGCAGGTGGGCTTCCGCTTCGGAGACGGCGATGTTGCGGGAGCCGTACGGGATCTGCTCCCAGGGCCGGTTCCACTCCATCCGCTCCGCCAGCGCCCACGGGGTCAGCGGCTCGGCGGCGAGCAGCTCGCGCAGCCCCGCGAGCCGCTCCTCGTGGTGGTCCAGGAGCTCCCGTACGCGGCCCGGCGCGTCGGTGAAGGCGTGCTGGTGGGCCGGGAGCACCTCGGCCGGCTGGAGGCGGCCGATGCGTTCGAGGGAGTCGAGGTAGTCGCCGAGGGGATCGGTGACCTGCTCCGAGGAGGGGTCCTCGTACAGGCCGATGTGCGGGGAGATCCCGGGCAGCAGGTGGTCCCCGGAGAAGAGGCGGCCGTTGCCGGGGAGGTTCGCCGGATGCTTCTCCTCCAGGTGGAGGCAGACGTGGCCGGGGGTGTGCCCGGGGGTCCAGACGGCCCGCAGGCGGCGGCCGGCCAGCGGCAGCAGCTCGGCGGGCACGATCTCCCGGTCGGGGACGGCGGCGTGCAGCCCGGGCAGGGTGCGCATGCGGCCGCTCGCGCGGGCGGCGCGCAGCGGGGCGATGTGCTCCTCGGGGGCTCCGGCGGTGGCCAGCTTCTCGGCCATGTAGTCGAACCAGACGCCCGGTTCGGAGGAGCGGGTCCGTACGACGACCTCGGTGTCGGCGGCGTGCATGGCGATCCAGGCGCCGGAGGCCTCGCGGACCTGGCCGGACAGGCCGTGGTGGTCGGGGTGGTGGTGGGTGATGACCACGCCGTGCACGTCGGCGACGGGGATGGAGAGGGCGCCGAGGCCGGCGACCAGGGTGTCCCAGGAGGCGGGGTCGTCCCAGCCGGTGTCGATGAGGACCGGACCGCGGTCGGTGTCGAGGACGTGGACGAGGGTGTGGCCGAGCGGGTTGTCGGGGATGGGGACCTTGATGCCCCACACGCCGCCGCCGTGGTCGGTGACGTGAGGTGCCACGTCCGGGGTGTCCTCTGCCATGAGGGGCTCCGCTCTTACGGCTCCAACAGGAACGTGTTGCAATAGTCGCCCAAGTCGACCATTTTTGCGGGCTCCTGACTAGTCGTTGGATCTTCGGGGCGCCCGGTGAACCGATGCACGGGCGGTTCGGTCAGCTCCGTGGACTCCTAGAACTAGAACTGGTATCAGTTCTGCAACGCCAAGCCGCAGGAGGCATCAGCCATGACCGAGCTCGTGGAACACGGAAAACTGTTCATCGGCGGTGAGTGGACGGATCCGCTGGGCTCCGACACGATCAAGGTCGTCTCGCCCCACACCGGGCAGGTCATCGGCAGCGTCCCGCACGCCTCGAAGGCGGACGTCGACCGGGCCGTCGCCGTGGCCCGCAAGGCCTTCGACGAGGGCCCCTGGCCGCGCACCACGCTCGAAGAGCGGATCGCGGTGGTCACCAGGATCAAGGACGCGATAGGCGCCCGCTACGAGGAGATCGCCGCCTCGATCAGCTCCCAGAACGGCTCCCCGTACTCCTGGAGCATCATGGCCCAGGCCCTCGGGCCGATGATGGTCTACGACGCCGCGATCACCGTGGCCCGCAACTACCCGTACGAGGAGTTCCGCCAGGGCGCCCTCGGCCCGATCCTCGTACGCCGCGAGGCCGTCGGCGTCGTCGCCGCCGTCATCCCGTGGAACGTCCCGCAGTTCGTGGCCGCCGCCAAGCTCGCGCCCGCGCTGCTCACCGGCTGCACGGTGATCCTCAAGCCGTCCCCCGAGGCGGTCCTCGACTCCTACATCCTCGCCGACATCGCCCGCGAGGCCGGGCTGCCCGAGGGCGTGCTGTCGATCCTGCCCGCCGACCGCGAGGTCAGCGAGTACCTCGTCGGCCACCCGGACGTGGACAAGGTCGCCTTCACCGGCTCCGTCCCCGCCGGCCGGCGGGTCATGGAAGTCGCCTCGAAGAACCTCACCCGCGTGACCCTCGAACTCGGCGGCAAGTCCGCGGCCGTCATCCTCCCGGACGCCGACCTCGACACCGCCATCGCCGGCATCGTGCCCGCGGCCTGGATGAACAACGGCCAGGCCTGCGTGGCCCAGACCCGCGTCCTCGCCCCGCGCAGCCGCTACGAGGAGATCGCCGAGGCCCTCGCCGCCGCGGCCTCCGCGCTGGTCGTCGGCGACCCGATGGACCCCGCGACGCAGCTCGGCCCGCTGGTGGCCCGGCGGCAGCAGCAGCGCTCGCTCGACTTCATCCGGATCGGCCAGGAGGAGGGCGCCAAGATCCTGTCCGGCGGCGGCCGCCCGGGCAACTCCGACCTGGACCAGGGCTGGTACGTGGAGCCGACCCTCTTCGGAGACGTCGACAACTCGATGCGGATCGCCCGCGAGGAGATCTTCGGCCCGGTCGTCTGCCTGATCCCCTACAGGGACGAGGCGGAGGCGGTACGGGTCGCCAACGACTCGGAGTTCGGGCTCAGCGGCAGCGTCTGGACCGGCGACGTGGAGCACGGCATCGACTTCGCGCGGCAGGTGCGGACCGGCACCTTCAACGTGAACACCTTCAGCCTGGACATGCTCGGGCCGTTCGGCGGCTACAAGAACAGCGGCGTCGGGCGGGAGTTCGGCCCCGAGGGGCTGAGCGAGTACCTGGAGCACAAGATGATCCACCTCCCGGCAGGGTACGTACCCCCCGCGGCCGGTGCCTGATGGGCGACCGCTGGCACGTCGAAGTGGACCGCGGGGTCTGCATCGGCTCGGGCATGTGCGTGAACCACGCGCCTGAGGGCTTCGCCCTCGACTCGGCGCGGCAGTCGCACCCACGGGCGGCGGAAACGGACGCGAACGAGCCGGTCCTGACCGCGGCGGAAGGCTGCCCGGTCGAAGCGATCGCGATCACCCTGCTGGGCAGCGGCGAGGCGGTATTCCCTCCGGAGGACTGAGGGGGCCGTCGCGGGGCCGGGGCCGGGCCGGGAAACTGGGCCCCGGCCCGTTCCCGTGCGCGGCGCCGCTGCCGGGGAGCAGCCCCCGGACCCCTGCGCCCCAAACGCCGGCGGGGCCGGAAGTGGTCGGCGCCGGACTGCGGGTGCGGGTCGCCGGACAGCCCGGTGCCCCGCCGTTCGGCTACGGCGGGATCAGGACTTTTTCGGGGGCGGCTCAGGCGCCGCCGCCGGGGGTTCCGGGGCCGTGAGGTCGATCAGGCGGCAGACCGTTTCGATGTCGATCTTGACCTGGGCGATCGAGGCGCGGCCCGAGAGCCAGGTGATCAGGGCCGAGTGCCAGGTGTGCTCGATCACCCGGACCGCGGAGAGCTGTTCCGCCGTCGGCGGGGCGTCCAGGCCCATCGCGTCCAGGATGATCGCCGTCGTCAGGCGGGAGACCGTGTCCACCTCGGGGCTCACGCTGCGGTCCGCGAAGGTGAGGGCCCGGACCATCGCGTCCGCGAGGTGCGGCTCCCGCTGGAGGGCGCGGAAGGCGCGCATCAGGGTCTCCGCGACCCGGGCCGCGGGCTCCTCCCCGGCCGGCGGACGCTTGCGCAGGGTTCCGTGCATGTGCTGGAGCTGGTCCTGCATGGTGGCGACGAGCAGGTGCACCTTGGAGGGGAAGTACCGGTAGAGGGTGCCCAGGGCCACGCTGGAGGACTCCGCCACCTCCCGCATCTGCACCGCGTCGAAGCCGCCCCGGCTGGCCAGCTGGGCGCTGGCGTGCAGGATCCGCCTGCGGCGTGCCTCCTGGCGCTCCGTCAGGGGCGGAGACGCCGGTGTGGTGACGGCTGGGGTCACGGCCTTCGCTTCCGCTGTCATCTGTCCCGTTCCGGTTCCGAGGCGTTGCAGTTCCAAGGCGTTCATGTCTGTGCCGGGGGACGGCCGCGGGAGTTGCCCCGGGCCGTCGCGCGCCCAGCATGGCAGGCGCCCGATCCGTGGCGCGAATCACCCGCCACCCCTCTTACGGTGTGGTTTCCGGCCGGTAGATTCAATGCTCTTCAACGGATCAAGTCTGAAACTTGTTCTACATTATCCGAGCGGTTACGCTCCGGCGAAAGTGCAGGGAGAAGGGGGCCGAGAGTGACCGCAGAGGCCATGGTGACGAGCCCTACGAGCCTTCCGACGGGGTCCGCCGCCGCCGACGGCCGCCCGTTGCGGATCGCACTCCTCACCTATAAGGGGAACCCGTTCTGCGGTGGCCAGGGCGTCTACGTCCGCCACCTCGCGCGCGAGCTCGTCAAGCTGGGCCACTCCGTCGAGGTCATCGGCGCGCAGCCCTACCCGGTGCTGGACACCGACGCCCTCACCGGCGCCGGAGCCACCCTCACCGAGCTGCCCAGCCTGGACCTGTACCGCAGCCCCGACCCGTTCCGCACCCCGGGGCGCGACGAGTACCGCGACTGGATCGACGCCGTCGAGGTCGCCACCATGTGGACCGGCGGCTTTCCCGAACCGCTGACCTTCTCGCTGCGGGCGCGCAGGCACCTGGCCGCGCGCGCGGGCGAGTTCGACGTCATCCACGACAACCAGACCCTGGGGTACGGGCTGTTGGCGGACCTCGGTGCCCCGCTGGTCACCACCATCCACCACCCCATCACCGTCGACCGCAAGCTGGACCTGGCCGCCGCCAAGGACCGCAGGAAGCGCGCCTCGGTGCGCCGCTGGTACGGGTTCACGCGCATGCAGGGCCGCGTCGCCCGGCGGCTGGCCTCCGTGCTCACCGTCTCCGGCTCCTCCAAGAAGGAGATCGCCGAGCACCTCGGCGTGCGGGACGAGCGCATCCACGTCGTCCACATCGGCGCCGACACTGACCTCTGGTCGCCCGACGCCTCCGTGGCCGAGGTGCCCGGGCGGATCGTGACCACCTCCAGCGCCGACGTCCCGCTCAAGGGGCTCGTGCACCTCGTCGAGGCGCTCGCGAAGCTCCGTACCGAACAGCCCGACGCCCACCTCGTCGTCGTCGGCAAGCGCGCCGAACGGGGCCCGGTGGCCCGGGCGATCGAGACGTACGGACTCCAGGACGCCGTCCGCTTCGTCAAGGGCATCACCGACACCGAACTCGTCGACCTCGTCCGCAGCGCCCAGATCGCCTGCGTGCCCTCCCTGTACGAGGGTTTCTCCCTCCCGGCGGCCGAGGCCATGGCCACCGGCACCCCGCTGGTCGCCACCACCGGCGGCGCGATCCCCGAAGTCACCGGACCCGACGGCGAGAGCTGTCTCGCCGTGCCGCCCGGCGACGCGGGCGCGCTGGCCGCCGCGCTGGGACGGCTGCTGGGCGACCCCGAACTGCGCACCCGGCTCGGCGCCGCCGGCCGCGAGCGGGTGCTGTCCCGCTTCACCTGGGCCAAGGCCGCCGAGGGCACCGTCGTCCACTACCGGACCGCCATCGAGCGGGCAGCCGCGGCGGCTCCCCAGTCCCGGGCGGCGAAGGCCGGGGCCCCGAAGGTCCGTACCGCCCGGTAACCTCACCCTTCCGTCCGATGCAGTTCCCTTCCCACCCCCGCGACCGCGAAGGCAGGACCACGTGCTGACCGTCGATTTCTCCCGGTTCCCGCTCGCCGCAGGCGACCGCGTACTCGATCTGGGCTGCGGCGCAGGCCGGCACGCCTTCGAGTGCTACCGGCGCGGCGCCCAGGTGGTCGCCCTCGACCGCAACGGCGAGGAGATCCGCGAGGTCGCCAAGTGGTTCGCCGCGATGAAGGAGGCCGGCGAGGCCCCGGCCGGCGCCACCGCCACCGCGATGGAGGGCGACGCCCTCGCGCTGCCCTTCCCCGACGAGTCCTTCGACGTCGTCATCATCTCCGAGGTGATGGAGCACATCCCCGACGACAAGGGCGTCCTCGCCGAGATGGTCCGCGTCCTGAAGCCCGGCGGACGCATCGCCATCACCGTGCCGCGCTACGGCCCCGAGAAGATCTGCTGGGCGCTGTCCGACGCCTACCACGAGGTCGAGGGCGGCCACATCCGCATCTACAAGGCGGAGGAGCTGCTCGGCAAGATGGAGTCCGCGGGCCTCAAGCCGTACGGCACCCACCACGCGCACGGCCTGCACTCGCCGTACTGGTGGCTCAAGTGCGCCTTCGGCGTCGACAACGACAAGGCACTGCCCGTCAAGGCGTACCACAAGCTCCTGGTCTGGGACATCATGAAGAAGCCCGCGCTGACCCGGCTCGCGGAGCAGGCCCTGAACCCGGTCATCGGCAAGAGCTTCGTCGCCTACGCCACCAAGCCGCACCTCCCCGTGGCCGCGGCCGGTGCCGCGGCGGAGCCCGCGGCCGTGGGCGCCGCACAGTGAGCTCTCCCGGGCGCACCGCACCCGAACACCTGGTCCTGGACGGCGTGCTGACGGCCGATCAGGCCGCCGCCACCGTCGCCGGGATCCTCGCCGCGCAGCGCGCCGACGGGGCCATACCGTGGTTCCGCGGGCACCACCTCGACCCGTGGGACCACACCGAGGCCGCGATGGCCCTCGACGCGGCCGGCGAGCACGAGGCCGCCGAGCGGGCCTACGACTGGCTGGTGCGCCACCAGAACGACGACGGCTCCTGGTACGCGGCCTACGCCGACCGCGAGGACGGGGTCGACACCCGCGAGCCGCAGGACGCGAGCCGCGAGACCAACTTCACCGCCTACCTCGCCGTCGGCGTCTGGCACCACCACCTGTCCACCGGGGACGAGGCCTTCCTCGAACGGATGTGGCCCGCCGTGTACGCGGCCGTCGAGTTCGTGCTGCGGCTCCAGCAGCCCGGCGGCGAGATCGGCTGGAAGCGCGAACCGTCCGGCGAGGCCGTCACGGACGCCCTGCTCACCGGGTCCTCCTCCATCCACCAGGCGCTGCGCTGCGCGCTGGCCATCGCCGAGTACCGGGGCGATCCGCAGCCCGACTGGGAACTGGCCGCGGGCGCCCTCGGGCACGCGATACGCCGGCACCCGGAGCGGTTCCTCGACAAGTCCCGCTACTCCATGGACTGGTACTACCCGGTCCTCGGCGGGGCACTGACCGGCGCCGGGGCGAAGGCCCGGATCGAGGAGCGCTGGGAGGAGTTCGTCGTACCGGACCTCGGCGTACGGTGCGTGCTGCCGAACCCGTGGGTGACCGGCGGCGAGTCCTGCGAACTGGCGCTCGCGCTGTGGGCGACGGGGGAGTCCGACCGGGCCCTGGAGATCCTGCGCTCGATCGGCCACCTGCGGGCCGACAATGGCATGTACTGGACCGGGTACGTCTTCGACGACCGGACGGTCTGGCCCGTGGAGCAGACCACCTGGACGGCGGGCTCGCTGCTCCTCGCGGTGGCCGCCCTGGGCGGCGACGAGGCCACCGGCACGGTCTTCGGCGGGCTGACGCTGCCGGGTGGGCTGGAACCGGACTGCTGTGGCTGACGGTTGATGCGCAACGGGAGTGGGCACGGGCTCAGCCCGTGCCCACTCCCGTCTCACGACCTGCTCTACACCACGTTGACGTGGTCCTCGCGGCCGATGGCTACGTAGTACGGCGCGGTGGCGTCGAGGTAGCGGATCTGCCAGGCGCCGTCACTGCGGGCGGTGACCTTGGTGCTGAACGAGCCGTTGGCGGCGGTCGTCGCGGCACCCTGGTAGGTCCAGGCGGAGCCGGGCGCATCGGCCTTGAAGTAGACGCGGACCTTCTGGCCGGCGACCGGCAGCCAGGCGGTACCGGACTTCGCCTGGAGGTATCCGCTGGCGGTGATCTTGGTCCCGGCGCGGACGTCCTCGGGGGCCAGGTTGTCGCGGACTATCTGCGTCGTTTTGCGGGTGAGCCGGACCACCGGGGCGGCGGGGCCGATGTCGGCGGTGCCGGCGTAGCGCAGGCGGACGGAGTGGCCGTCCTGTGCGGCCGTGTGCTTCACCTGCTGGCTGAAGTCCGTCCCGAAGGCGGTGGTGAAGGACTTCACCGTCTTCCACCCCGTCTTCCCGTCCGCGGAGAGCTGCACGTCGACCTTGGCCTTGGCCCCTGCGGGCGCGGACCCCTGCTGGACGGCCAGCCGGCCGCCGACGGTGATCGTCCGGTCCTTGTCCGCGCTCACGCTCAACGGGGAGAAGGCGGTGGTGTGCGTGGCGTCCACGGACAGGCGGCTGGAGAGGTCACCGGTGAACCACCCGTTGTTCCACCACGGGTACAGCTCCGCGCGCGCGTATCCGTCCTGCGTGACGGGGTAGGGCACGTCGAAACCACCGGCGGCGTCACTGGCCCGGGAGGCCCAGCACGCCTGGTCCTCGGGGCATCCCTCGGTGGACACGCCCACACCCGCACCCTCCAGCGGACGGACGGTGCCGTCGGCGGCGGTCCAGGTCATGGTTCCCCGGACGGACACCTTGCTGCCGTAACGCCCGACGATCCCCCCGGCGGGCTGCCGGACGGTGAACTTGACGGGTGTTGCGCGCAAGCCGAGTTCCAGTTTCCGCTCGGCCAGGATGTGGTACGGGCCCGAATCCGTGGCGAGGGTGACCTGGAGGCCGGGCTTCGACTCACCAGCCTCGTACTGGAAGAGAGCGGCGAAGCGGCCCGCACCGTCGGTGGTCAGGGACTCAATCAAATTGTTGCCCCAGTAGCTCCCGCGGAACAGGTGCACCGGCGCGTCCGCGAGCGGCTTCACCTCGTGGGTGCGGGGGTGCTCGGCCACCAGGGTGCCGGAGGCCTTGCCGCTGCGGTGCTCGTAGGAGAGCACCGGAGTGCTGGACACCAGGGAGGTGAACCGGGGGTTGAGCGCGTAGGGGAAGGCCGGTCCCTCTGCCGGGTACTCCTTCTCTTCCGCACTCCCCTTGTTGAGGACGACGTTGACGAGGTACATGCCCATGTCCTTGAGGACGAGCGGGCCGGATTCGGTGCTGAGCAGGCTGCAGTCGTCGTCGAGCTCGGTCACGCACGTCCAGTCGCCGAACCCGCCGACCTCTGCCACGACCTTGTCGCCGTCCTTGGGCCGGACCCGGACCACCGTCTTCCCTGCGGGTGGCCGATCGCTGGTGAGTCGAATGCGGATGTCGCCGCCGGACTGGACCACGTAGACGTTCGGCGGGTAGTCGGCGTCATCGGCCTGCGCCACCGACCCGAAGCCGAGGCCGGACGCGGCCGCGGTGACGGCCAGGGCGATGCCGAGCGACGTCATCACCTTCTTCAACGATCCTCCAGGAGACTGCATGTGCATGTGCCGATGGTTCAAGAAGGGTGTGGCCGCCGGCGGCTGACCAGGAATCACGGGGTCCCCACGGTGAAGGTGGGGCTCGTGACGGGTTCGAGTCCCTTGGCGCCCTCGAAGTGGATGCGCCAGGTGCCGTCTGCGGGGAAGGTGCCCGGCTCCAGCGTGCAAAGGATCCGCCCCGTGCGCGGGAGGTGGGTGCTCCGGTACGTCTTCCAGCCGGTCTTGCCGTCAGCCGAGTGCTGGATGCGGTACACGTCCTGCTCCGTGTTCGTGCCGTAGCCGAGGCGCATACTGCCCCGGATGGTCAGACGGCCCTTCGGGTCCTTGGCCGCGTTCAGGCCCCAGAGGGCCACGGTCCGGTCGACCTTCACGGTGACGGAGGCACGGGTGACACCGTCGAGCAGTGCCCCGGGACTGTGGGTCACCCCCAGCACGGTGTCCCCGTGCTGGGTGTACCGGTCCCAGACGAAGCTGCGTCCGCCGTCCTGCCACAGGAGCTTTCCGCACGTCGGACCGTGGTTCTCCCAGCCTTCGCAGGTGTCCCCGTCGGTCGTGAGGTCGGTGAGGGGGAGGGGGTGCAGTGCGCCGTCCCCGCCCCGGTAGAAGACCTTGCCCGAGATGCGGAAGCGGCTCTCGTATCCCGGGGACACCGAGGACGGGGTGTCCAGGGCTATGACGACCTTGCGCTTTTCGACGGGAAGTTCCGCCGTGACCGGGGCGGCGCCGTCGGCATGCGCCGTCACGCCCATGCCGGTGTTCTGCGTGGTGTAGGTGTAGGAGGTGGAGAACCTGCCGTCGCTCCCGACAAGGACCGGCTGCGGTATGCGCGCGCCGAGCCGGCCTACGAAGTTGATCTCCACCGTGCGGCCCTTGAGCGGGGTCTCCGCGCGGGTGCGGGGATCGCGCAGGGTCAGCTTGCCGGTGACCGTCGCCGTCGGCTTTTCCAAGGAGACCGGTGCGGTCGCCTGGTCCAGGGTGACCACGGGGTGCGGCAGGTAGCGCAGCTCGCCGCTGTCCGCGCAGCGGACGGCCTTGCCCGCGGCATTGGTGTACCGGACGTCGAGGGCGTACCGGCCGAGCGAGGCGAGTGCCGGCAGCGCGGCGGAGCGGTGGCGCACGCCGAAGTCGGGCCTTGCCGCGGACTCGAAGCCCCCCGCGGTGGCCAGCACCTTCGTGGTCCCCGGCGCACGGACGTCGACCTGGAGGTTGTTCAGGGCGCCGAAGGCGTCGACCTGGACCCGGGCGGCGTCCGCGAGATCGGTCACGGCCACCACGTCACAGGCGTTGGCGGCCGGTGCGGCGAGGCTGCCCGGTGCGGCGGCGACCATCGTCGCGGCGATGCCGAATGCGGCAACCAGGGCCGTTGTCGTACGAGTTGTACTGGCGGACATCGACGGATGTCCTCCTGTCTCATGGTGTCCCGAGGAGCCGGACCGGGGCAGCCCCGTCCGGTGTCCTGTGCTGTCGTTGTTCGTGGGCGGGCATGGCGGGACCCCCGTACCGGCCTCGCCCGCCCCGCGTCCGCCGGTGCGTGGAGTGGGTCAGCGGATGGGGGCGTAGTCCTCGCGGCGGTGCGGGCGTCCCCCGGTGGAGAAGGCGAACAGGAAGATGCCGGCGGGCTCCCCCCGGGGAGTCGTCACCGGAGCCGCTGCGGGGGCGGCCGGGGCGGCGGGCACTGTCGCCGGGTGGGGCGCGGAGTGGGCTGCGGAGATCGCCTCCGGCGCCGTGTACTTCTTCAAAGGAGCCCCCCCGGGCGAAGTCCAACTGATCAACCTGATCAACTCTCGCCCGTACGACCCGCGGCGGGCACGGATGGTTGCCCTCGCGCGCCGGAATTTTCGGAAGAGGCCCACGGCTGCCGTCGACCTGCCCCCGACATGCCGCCGCTCGCCCACCGGCCTACGGAGGGCGAGCGGGGAGTTCGTGGGGTGAGGGGGGAGAGAAGAGGGGGACAGCGAGGGGTGAGGGGGGAAGGGGGTGGTTCAGCGGCGGTAGAGGCGGCCCGCGATGGCGTGGCCGATGACCAGGTAGGCGACGGCGGCGATGCCGTAGCCGACCACCACCTGGACCCAGTCGCGGTTGAAGGTGAAGAGGTCGTACGACCAGCCGGCCAGCCAGCTCGCCGCGTCGTGGATGAAGTCGACCAGGCCGTTCCCCTGGTTGGCGTCCAGCAGGAACAGCAGGATCCACAGGCCGATGATGAAGGCCATGACGTCCGCCACGACCGCGACGGCGCGGCCCGCCTGGCTGCTTCCTCTGGTGTGTGCTCGCGTGTGTGTGGGCATGTCGCGCTTGTGGCCGTTCCCCGGCCGGATAAACCCACCGGGTAGACCCGAACGGGCCCCCCGGGTGGCGGAGTCGGGTGCCCGGGGTGAGGCTGCGGGGGACGCCTCAGTCCCCGGAGGAGACCCGTGTCCCTACCCACCACAGCCGTTCGCTTTCGCCGTACCCTCACGGCGGTGCTCCTGTCCTGCGCCCTGCTCGGCGGTGCCACCGCCTGCGGTTCGGGCGGGGGCGACAAGGCCGCCGCCGGTCAGGCCGACGAGGTTTCGGTGGCCATGGCCGCGTTCGCGGAGGCCGACGCGGCCGCTTCCGCCGAGGACGCGGAAGCCGCCGCCGCCTCTCCCTCGGCCACCAGCCCGGAAGAGAAGCAGAAGTTCGCCAAGACCCGCTTCGTCGCCAACGCCGGACTCGCGGCCGGAGCCACGTACCAGTGGATCGTCAAGCCGTACAAGGCCGGCAAGTTCAAGAAGGGCGCCAAGGGCCGCACCTTCGCCCTGGTCAAGGCGGGCCTCGCGGGCGCCTTCGCCTACAACCGGCTGAAGGCGGCCAGTGAGAACGCCAAGGGCGACCCGCTGCTGTCGAAGGCCGTGGGCCCGCTGACGGCGGGCATCGACTCCCTCAAGGGACTCGGTTCCAAGCTGCGCAAGGGCCAGGCCGGGGACTCCGACATCGGTGCCTTCGAGGACGTCATCAACAGCGTCAAGGAGGCCGGCAAGAGCGCCGGCGCCCCGGTGACCGACAAGATCCCGAGCGCGGGGCAGCTGACCGGCTGAGTACCGCCGCTCACCCGTGAACAGGGGGAACGGGCCGGACCGGGAGATTCCGGTCCGGCCCGTTCCGTCTGTTCACCTGTTTGAATGGGTGGGTGATCGAGTACGTGTTCTTCGCCGGAGCCGCCGCCGGAACCGGCTGGCTGATGCGCCGCAAGCACCGCCGCCGCCAGGCCGGCGCGCCCGTGCCCGGGATCCCGTGCATGGCCCGCCGGCCCGCGGGCAGCGGCCGCTGGCGCAGCGGCCGGGTGTACGCCGACCAGGGCGCGGCCCGCTGGGTCCCCGGCCGGGGCGAGCCCGTGGTCCTGACCGGCGGCCGGGCCACCGGCGTACGGGTGCCCTCCGTGAAGGAGGGCATCTCCATCAACCCGGGCTCCCGGATCGTGACCGTCACCTTCGAGGGGGACGGCGGCGGCGACGGCGCGGGCGCCGCCATGGAGATCGCCGTGATGCCGCTGGACCTGCGGGAACTGCTCACCGCGGTGCCCCAGGCGGATCCGGAATCCACCTCGGAGACGTCCTAGCTGTTCAGCTCCGCCAGGACCCGCAGGGTGTGCGGGTCGGGGGCGGTCAGGAGCAGGTCGGTCACCGGGCCCTTGCGCCACAGCTCCAGCCGTTCGGCGATCCGCTCCCGCGGTCCGACCAGGGAGATCTCGTCCGCGAAGGCGTCCGGGACGGCCATGACGGCCTCTTCCTTGCGCCCGGCCAGGAACAGCTCCTGGATCCGCTGCGCCTCCTCCTCGTAGCCCATCCGCCCCATGAGGTCGGCGTGGAAGTTGCGGGCCGCGTGCCCCATCCCGCCGATGTAGAAGCCCAGCATCGCCTTCACCGGCAGGAGTCCCTCCGCGACGTCGTCGCAGACCTTCGCCCGGGCCATCGGGGCGATCATGAAGCCTTCGGGGAGTTCGGACAGCGAGGCCTGGTAGACGTCCGTGCGGGTCGGTGACCAGTAGAGGGGGAGCCAGCCGTCCGCGATGCGGGTGGTCTGGGCGATGTTCTTCGGGCCCTCGGCGCCGAGCAGGACCGGCAGGTCGGCCCGCAGCGGGTGGGTGATGGGCTTGAGCGGCTTGCCGATTCCGGTGCCGTCCGCGCCTTGGTAGGGGTGGCTGTAGAAGCGGCCGTCGAGGGCGACCGGTGCCTCGCGGCGCAGCACCTGGCGGATGACGTCCACGTACTCCCGGGTCGCCGTCAGGGGGCTGGAGGGGAAGGGGCGCCCGTACCAGCCTTCGACCACCTGCGGCCCGGACAGGCCGAGGCCGAGCATCATGCGGCCACCGGACAGGTGGTCCAGGGTCAGGGCGTGCATGGCGGTGGCGGTCGGGGTGCGGGCGGCCATCTGCACGATGGCGGTGCCCAGGCGGATGCGCGAGGTGTGCGCGGCGATCCAGGTGAGCGGGGTGAAGGCGTCCGAGCCCCAGGCCTCGGAGGTCCAGACGGAGTCGTAGCCGAGGTTCTCGGCTTCGGCGGCGAGGTCGAGGTGGTCCGGATTGGGGCCGCGGCCCCAGTAGCCGAGTGCGAGTCCGAGGCGCATGTGACGGTCCCCTCCACGAATCTGACGATGCGTCAGGTGACTGTAGGGCAACGGCCCCCCACCCGGAAGGGCGGGGGGCCGTCGATGAGGCGTGTGCGCGGGGTCAGCCCCGCTGGATGCCCGAGGTGTCGTTCAGGACGCCGCGGCGGCCGTCCTGGGTCTGGGCGATCAGGGTCGCCGGACCGCGCTGCTCCACGGCCAGGTACCAGGTGCCGGGCGCGAGCTCCGCGATCGGGGCCGGGCTGCCGTCCTCGGCGAAGAGCGGCCGGGCCACCGGAACGGCGAACCAGAACGGCGTGAAGTCCGCCGCCGGAGCCGGGGCCTGGTCCTGCGGGGGCTGGGGCTGCTCCTGGCCGCCGTAGGGCGGGACCGGCTGCGGGGCGGCCCCGTACGGCTGCGGCTCCTGGCCGCCCGGGTACCCGTACCCGGCGCCCGGCTGCTGCTGCCCGTACGGCGGGACGGCGGCGGTGGCCGGCTTCGGATCCGGCACGAGCTGCGCGGCGAGCGCAGGGATCTTCGGGCCGAAGAGGTTCACGCCGGCCAGCGCCGCGGTGGCGAGGAAGGCGATGACGGCGCCCGCGCCGAGGTCATTGCCCGTCGGGCAGACGATCAGCCCCCACAGCGCGGACCAGGCCGCCGCGACGGAGAGCACCGTGCCCCAGGCCTGGAACGGCAGGCCCAGCAGCTGGCGTCCGGCGGGCTGCAGGCGCCCGGCGACGAGCAGGCCGACGGCGACGAACGCGATCAGGAAGATGCTCGGCAGCACCAGGCCGTACGAGTCGGTGTCCCACGCGCTCTCTGTGTCGACGTTGGTCACGGAATAGAAATCGAGGAACGAGGCGATGAACAGCAACGCCGCTGCTCCGATCACCACGCCGTCGCCTCGAGTGAGGGATCGGATGTTCACGTCTCAGGTGTCCTTCTCGGTCTCGTCGTCTCGTGGTGCCGTGGGCGCCCGCCGTGACGCAGGGGGCGGGCGGCACCATGGTACGGAGCTTCGCCGCGGCCGAGAGGATCGGGGCTGCGGGCCGTCCGGAAGGACGGTCCTGGTGGCCCTACCCGCCGAGGAAGCCGACGATGCCGTCCGCGATGCCCTGGGCTGCTTTCTGCCGCCACTCCGGACTCGACAGCTGCGCCGCGTCCTTGGCATCACGCATGTTGCCGCATTCGATGAACACCTTGGGGCGGGTCGAGAGGTTCAGTCCGCCCAGATCGTCGCGGACGACCAATCCGGTGCCGCTGCCGAGGTAGTTCGCGGGGGCGGAACCGGTGGTCCGGGCGAAGTTCCCGGCGATCCGCTCGCCGAGCTGCCGGGACGGCTCGATGATCTTCGCGGTGTCGGCGCCGCCGCCCTTGACCTTGGCCGGGAGGATGACGTGGAAACCGCGGCTGCCGGCCGAGACCCCGTCCGCGTGGACGGAGACCACGGCGTCGGCGGCGGCCTCGTTGCCGATGCGGGCGCGCTCGTCGATGCACGGGCCGAAGGGGCGCGCCTTGCCGGCCTCGTGGGTGAGGACCACCTTGAGGCCCTTGGCCTCCAGGACGGCGCGCAGGCGCTTCGACACGTCCATGCTGAACTCGGCTTCCATGTAGCCCGAGTTGGTGGTCGTGCCGGTGGTGTCGCACTCCTTGCGGTTGCTGCCGATGTCCACCTGGCGGTTGATCTCGGTGGTGTGCTGGAAGTTGCCCGTGTTGTGCCCGGGGTCGATGACCACGGTGCGGCCGGCGAGGGCGTTCGCCGCGGCGGGGGCGGTGCCCCCGGGGCTCGCGCCGGGGGCCGGAGCCGCGGCGGGACCCCCGGCGGGGCTCCCGGCCGGGCTCGCGGACGGACTGCCGGACGGGCCGCCGGACGCCGACGCGGAAGGCAGCGCCGCCGATGCCGAGAGCGGCATCACGATCCGCGGCGGCCGCGAGTCGTCGCTCGCACCCCCGCCCAGCACCTCGGTCAGGACCCACCCGGCCAGGCAGGCCGGAGCGATCGCGGCCGCCGCGACGACCAGGGTCGACCGGCGGGCGTACCAGGGCCGGTCCGGGCTGATGGAGCTCGCGGACTCGGGGGACGGCGGGGAGCTTTCGTCGTAGCGCACCCGGCGATGCTAGACCGGAGGTCGGTCGGGTGTACGGACCGTGGGCCATACGGGGGCGCGGTGCGCTTATATGCTCCGCTGACCTGTGGGGGCCGACCCGCTGGGTGGCGTGCCGCCGGGACCCGGGCCGCCGGGCGCCGGGCACGGGTGCGGCGCCGTTGCCGGGGGCGCTGCCCCCGGACCCCCGCGCCTCAAACGCCGGCGGGGCTGGATTTGGCCGGCGGGGCTGGATTGGGCCGGCGGAGCCGAGTGCGGGTCGGGTCAGATGTCCGTGCCCGTGCTCGTGCGGCGCAGGACGCGGAGGGAGTTGGTCGCGGAGGTCTCCTCGAAGGTGCCTGAGGCCAGGGCGCGGACGTAGATGCGGTACGGGGCCTGGCCGCCGTCGGCCGGGTCGGGGAACACGTCGTGGATCACCAGCGTGCCGCCCTCGGCTACGTGCGGGGCCCAGCCCTCGTAGTCGCCGGTGGCGTGCTCGTCGGTGTGGCCGCCGTCGATGAAGACCAGTCCGAGCTTGCCGCCCCAGGCCGCGGCGACCTGCGGGGAGCGGCCGACGATCGCGATGACGTGGTCCTCCAGGCCGGCCTTGTGCAGGGTCCGGCGGAAGGTGGGCAGGGTGTCCATCAGCCCGATCTCCGGGTCCACGACGCTCGGGTCGTGGTACTCCCAGCCGGGCTGCTGCTCCTCGCTGCCCCGGTGGTGGTCCACGGTGAGCACGCTCACCCCCGCTTCGCGGGCGGCGTCGGCGAGCAGGATCGTGGAGCGCCCGCAGTAGGTCCCGACCTCCAGCAGCGGCAGCCCGAGCCGCGCCGCGGCGGCGGCCGCCTCGTACAGCGCGAGTCCTTCTCCCACGGGCATGAACCCCTTGGCGGCCTCGAAGGCGGCGAGGGTCTCCGGCTTGGGGCTGGCCATGGTGTTCCTCCTGCGGGGGCGGGGTGGGCGTCATGAGGCGTACGACGCACGGCTGCACGCGTCGGCGGCCCATGCTGCCTTACCCGCTGGTAGGACGCCATGCCCGGGTCGGACGGCCCGCCGATCGACCGCGATGAGTGACAGTTTTACTTGTCGTAACCTCCTCTGACAGGTAAACATGTCGCATGAGCGATTCGGTAGCGATCCCGACCCCCGACCGGAACGACGAGGACTTCTGGGCCGCCGTCATGACCCTGGTGGAGCCCGCCTGGAGCGAGCCCGCCGAGGACGAGGCCTTCGCCATGGACGACCAGGTGCTCGACGCGGTCCGGCCGCTGGCCCAGCGCATCTCGACCCGCGCGCAGGCCTACCGGGCCGAGGGGCGGCCCTTCGACGCCGCCCTCATGGCCGCGCCGGACGTCCAACTGGCACTGCTGCGGGCGCTGTACGAAGCCAAGCGGTCCGTCGACCGGATGGCGGAGAGCGCCGCGACCGTCGCCGGCCGCAGCGGAGCGACCTACACGCAGCTGGGCGCCGCCTGGGGCGGCATCAAGCGTCAGTCCGCCCGCCTCAAGTGGCCCCACGCGGTGGCGAAGCGGCCCG
The DNA here is from genome assembly GCF_042722885.1 of Streptomyces sp. NPDC058401. NCBI lineage: Bacteria > Bacillati > Actinomycetota > Actinomycetes > Kitasatosporales > Streptomycetaceae > Streptomyces > Streptomyces sp. NPDC058401. The sequence continues at coordinate 3,930 of NZ_JBHXKA010000095.1, read as the reverse complement.
TCGGCGAGTCCATCCCGCTGCGCTACGCGGGCGGCACCGCCGTCATCCACCACGACTCCGACTCCGATGCCTGGTGGTACACCGCCGTCACCGCCGACGGACGCACCGAGGAATCGGAAGCCGTACACCCCACGTACCCCGAAGCCATCGCCCGGGCGACGGAGTTCCTCCTGAGCCCCACCGACCCGGCGGCCTCCTGACGCCCCTCCCGCGGTCAGCGGCCGAAGAGGCGGGAGAGGGTGCCGGTCCCCGTCCCGCCGCTCCGGCGGCGTTCGCGCAGGGCGCGGCGCAGGTCCGCGCGCGGCCGGTAGGACGTGGCACCGGAACGGCGGAGCCCCGGCCCTTCCCGTCCTGGGTGGACGGGGAGGGCCGGGGCTCCGGGACGGGGCGGTGGGGGTCTACCCGGTCGCGCCGTCGTTGTAGATGTGGATCGCGTCCACACCGACCACGTGGTACGGCGTCTGCGGCTTGGTGTCCTTGACGATCACCGTGAGCGTGTGCAGTCCCTCCGTCAGGTCGACCCGGCCGAGGTTCACGCCGGTCGAGTACACGTGCGGTCCGTAGCCGTCGAAGTAGCCGCCGACCGGCTTCCCGTCGATCTCGAAGGTGACGCCCGCGTAGTCCTTCGCCCGGGTCATCGCCAGGTTCATGGCGTACGAACCGTCACCCGGTGCCGCGAAGGTGTAGTGCATCCGGTCGCCGGCCGTCACGTTGGACATGACGGACTGCTGGCCGCCGGACCAGGCGATGCCGCCCCACTGGCCCTGCCGGCCCAGCTCGCGGGTGGAGGCGCTGGCGAAGAGCTCGGCCTCGTACGTGCCCGTGAGGGGAACCACCTTGACCTGGTCCACCCCGGCCTTGTGGCCGGCCGAGGCCTCGTTCTTGCCGGTGACCGTGAAGGCCAGCGCGTGGGTTCCCTTGGTCAGGTACTGCAGGCCCAGGTCGACCGGGCGGGTCTCCACCACGGGGTGGTAGCCGTCGAAGGGCTGCCCGATCGGTTCGCCGTCCAGGGTGAGCTGGAGGATGCCGTAGTCGCGCGCGGCGGTCTGCTGGGTTCCGAGGGCGTACAGCCCGTCCTCGGCCACCTCGACGTTCAGGGTGAAGGTGTCACCCGCCTTGGCGGCGTCGAAGCGGACGTTCCCGCCGCCCGCGAACCAGGTGCCGTTCAGGTTGCCCTGGGGGACCACCGGCGCGCTCGCCGCGGTCGCGGGGAGCAGCTCCTCGGCCTCCTGGAGGGGGGCCGGGACCAGGTCGATGGAGTCCAGGCCCGACTGGTGGCCCAGGGACGCCGCGTTCTTCCCGGTCACGGTGACCGTGAGGGTGTTGCGGCCCGCGTTCAGCGGGGCGAGGCCCTGGACGCTGGTGCGGGTCGCGACCGCCGGGCTGTACTGGTCCCGGTCCACGCCGATCTTCTTGCCGTTGACGCTGTACGAGACCGTGCCGTAGTCCTTGGCCGTGGTCTCGGCCAGGCTCATCCGGTACACACCGGCCGTCGGGACGTCCAGGGCCAGGGTGTAGCGGTCACCCGCCTTGGTCCCGCCGAACAGCACCTGCTTGCCGCCCGACCAGCTGACCCCGCAGCAGTCGGAGGTCTGTGCGCGGATGCCGGCCGTGGCCTCCTGCGCCGGGAGGAGGTTCTCCGCCTCGATGCGCGGCAGGAACTCGTACGGGCCGGTGCCCGGGTCGCCGAAGTAGCGGAAGTCGACGCGGCCCACGGGCGATTCGTTGCCCGCCTCGTCGACGGCGTAGGCCTTCGCGAAGTGCCGCAGTTCCAGGGGGAGCGGGCCGCCGGTGAAGGGGACGGTCAGGGTGCCGTCGGGGGCGGCGGCAGTGCGCTGGACGGGCTGGTCCTGATCGATGCCGTAGCGGTAGGCCGTGACCTTCTTGCCGTCGCCCGGCTTGAAGGTCAGCTCGTAGCGTTCGGCGTCGTACGAGACCTGCGGGGACTTGGGGGCGGTCCGGTCGACCTTGAACCGGCACGGCGGGTTGGGGTGCCAGGCGGAGGTGGCGGTACCGGCCACCGAGCGGACCTGCCAGGAGTAGGTGGTGCCGTTGTTCATCGTGCTCTTCGGCACCGCGATCCGGGCGACGGCCCCGTTGGACACGTCGACCTGCTGGTCGACGACGTTCCCGCTGCCACCGGTGGGCCACATGATGAAGTGGGCCTTCAGGTTGCCCCCGTCAGGGCTGCCGATGCGGGCGTTGAGCTGCACGTCGGTGTCACCGATGACCGGCGGCTCGGCGCTGCACCCGACGTTGGGGACCATGCCGAGCTCGGCGGGCAGGTTGGGCGGGCTCGCGTACTCGGTGCTGAAGGCGGGGTTGTTGTTGAACTTCTTCCACCCGAACGAATCCGACTCGTTGCTCGCCTTCAGGCCGAAGGTGGTCTCGCCCCAGCCGTACGCGGCGACCTTGTCCCGGACGAAGGAGGTGATGTCCCACTCGATGCCGCCGCCGGGGCAGGCGGTGCCCCAGCCCTTGGCCTCGTTCAGGGTGCCCAGGTGCTGATCCCAGTTGGGCTGCTTGTTCCAGGTGGTGCCGGAGTTGATGCTGCCGGTGTTCCAGAGCTCGACCGGCTTCTTCGTGCATGACCAGGACCACTGGAGGTCGATGCGGAAGGAGGATTTGATGACCGTCTTTCCGGCGAGGGCGCCGGTGCTCATCGACCACAGGCCGCGGCTGAGGCCGCCGGTGTCGCTCTCGTAGCCGACGCGCATGATGTTCTTGCGGCCGGCCGAGTCGGTCTCGTCCTTGTTGTAGAACGAGGTCGTCGGGTACCGCTTGTCCACCCGGACCCACTTGGTGCGCCCGCCGGAGAACCACGGGTCGATGTAGACCGGGTACTGGGTCTTCGGTGCGTCCAGCATCTTGGCGTCCGGGGTGATCTCCAGCGCGGAGCCGGTCACCTTGGTCGCCATGACGGCGTGGCGGGCGCTGTCGTCCGGGGCGAACGCCTTGGGCGCCTCCTCGGAGTGCCCGGCCCGGGCCTTCGGCGCCGCCTGCTTGCTGCGCTCGGCCGTCGCACCGGCGGCCGGTGCTTCCTTGGCGCGCGCGGCGGCCGGGGCGGCCGGGTCGGAGGAGTCCCACATGCGCGGCTCGGGCGCGTAGAAGACCTCTTGGCCCTTCTTGTCGGTGACCCGCAGCTCGCCGCCGGTCGACCTCTTCACGGCCATGCCCGAGGAGTCCAGCCCCAGCCGCAGCGTCCGCAGCGCCGGATTCCTGGCCGCTTCAGGGGTGTTGACCACCAGGACCTGGGCGACACCGCTCACCTCGGCGCGGATCTTCAGGTCCACGTCGGGCAGCACGTCGCGGTAGGTCGCCGTCTCTCCGGACAGTTCCGGAACCGGCAGCGCGGTCGGCCAGGTCAGCGTCATCCGCTCGGATCCCGCACCGAGCCGGACGGCCGGGGACTTGCCCCCGCCGGAGAAGCTCATCGGCTGCGGTACGGCCACCGGGGCGACCGTACCGTCCGCCTGGACGCGCAGCGTGGTGTCCACCGGCGCCCAGCCCTTGTCCTTGCGGACCCGGACGGGCAGCGCGTGCTGTTCGACGGTGAAGGTGCCGGACGGATTGGCGAACACCTGCTCCGTCTCCGACCCGGTGCCCTCCACCTCCACCGGCTTGCCGGTGGACTGGGCCCGGCCGAGGGCGGTCCGCTCGGCCGCGGAAGCCTCGCGTTCCGATATCGGGCTGGCCTCGGCGACCAGGGGATCGACCACGGACAGACCCGTGAGACCGAGACCGGCGGTCACGGCGAGAGCGACGAACCCCCGGCCGGACCGACGGGCCCGATGCCGTTGCGGGGAACTTTCAAACACGACTGAATTTCCTCTGTACTAGCGGTGTGATGGAAGTCGGCTCCGAGCGGCCCGGGTTGCGAAGGGAATTAGGAACCCGGGCCGCCGGATGGTGTGCGGAGGCGAGGGGGTA